>NZ_DDYV01000047.1:0-1997 GCF_002348205.1 Desulfobacter sp. UBA2225
CAAAAACCTAACCGGACATTACTGGCTTAAGTTATCATATTTATATGTGGCCCTATTCGTATTTCAGGTCATCTTGTTGCCGGTTGGAACTTTTTGGCTTATAGTACGTATCACCAACGCACTTCTTGGGACAAACGTACCTTATATTATTAGCCATGAAGGTTTAAATAAGAAAAGGAAGGTAAATAAAATCAAAGAAGCTTAACCATCGGGCAAACCTGACTTCGGTAAAGTTAGCGACACTGGTACGATCAATTCGGATGACGCAACAAATGCCAATCCCAAAACACCCAAAAAAGGATTTCCAACATGATAGAAATGATAGATATTGGCCTGCCGGATGCCATCGCTTATCGAATAGAAGGCAAGATTACAGAAAAAGAAATGAAAACAATTCTTGCTATTTTCAGAAAAAAAATCAAGAAGAATGAAAAACTGATAATTTATCAGGAAGTGGTAAGTATCGGTGGCGTAGAGTTCAATGCAATGATAGAAAAATGGAAGTTCTTTCTTGCATTTGGACTTTCCCATTTCAGCAGGATTGCCGTTGTTACACATAAAAAATGGATTCATAAACTTGTGGGTCTGGAGGGTAAACTTTTTAAGAGCATAGAAATGAGAGGATTTTCAAAGGAAGAGAAAGACCAAGCGATTGAGTTTTTGTCCTAAACCGCTCCACCTAAAAAAAAATAGACAGAATTCGCCTCTAACTATATCGGCCCATTCTGCCTAATTCATTAAAAACTATGGAAAAACAATAATCATAAAAGGCGATATAACTTTGGCATCAGTGGATGCAATCGTCAACGCAGCTGATCCCAAAATGCTTGGAGGCGGTGGCGTTGATGGTGCAATATTGAGTTGTAAATAAAGGCCGTTTATTTTTTGATTCTTTCACCGTTATCTTCCTTTAAAAAAATCCAACTGATAAACGAACCTAAATTACCTTTTTCAACCGCTTGTTGCCAAAATCTTTGGTTGCGAATGGTATTAGAACCGGTCTCATCTTTTTCGTGTGTAGTTTCCTCTTTAGGGGATGCGATTTCTTTTTGAAGTTCATGCAGACGGTCAATCCAAACTTTCATATTGGTTGGCCTTAAATCAATCCAACCCTTATCAGCAAACTGGTTAAATTGCTGCAACGAAACTTTGCCTTTTTCGGGGTACTCCCATTGGCTGGGAATAGCAAGCTGTTCTCCCCGCAAAATTTTATTTCCGGGTAAAACGATGGCAAGCCCAACGGACAGGGATGATTGTCTTAGAAAGCTATCGTCCGTGATGGTCTGCAAACAGCGCTCCGACAAAGTTTTTTCATCCATTTCAATGGGTTCTAAAAGATTGATATGCTTGGCAATGATAAAAATTTCATAAAGTAATTTCGCTAATTTAGGGGGGCCTAGGTTTTCAAAGGCTATGCTTGGCACATCATATTTTTTTTCTAGATATCTTAGTGATTCCAGCGCTCTTTCCCTCATATACCCCCCTCTAAACGTAGGGCCCAAGATCGATGAATCCAAAGCACTGACAATATCGTGTCCGCTGTTCCCCCCTTGCAGGCATTGTAGGACTTCATTGGCGATATCTTCAGGCGTGATCATTTCCATCAACCCTTCTTCGCTTAACGTTTCAAATTCAAAGCGAGAAAAAATACCATTTTCTCCAGTGTCGATAAACGGGGCTTTAAAGATTTTGCCGGTTTTTTGCCAAGGTGTTGTTTTTGATTTCAAGGAAGTTTTGTAGTCTAAAGCATCTTCTGGTTTGTGATCAACAAGCTCAACAGTTTTTCCTCGATGCTTTATTTCCCCAAATTCAACCGATTCCCATGCGATTAAGGCAGCCGGCTTTATTTCTTTGATGATAGGCGCCATGCGTTTGAGGTTGCGGTCATGATTCCAGTGACTGTGGCCGCTTTCCTGGTTAGCGCTTCTGCCTAGAAGAAATAAAAGCATTGAATGTGCACCGGCCATGGCTGATTTGGCAATAAGAACTCTTGAGGG
>NZ_DDYV01000047.1:2008-28955 GCF_002348205.1 Desulfobacter sp. UBA2225
TTATCTTCAGAATGGGTAAAAGGAATATTTAAACCCATTCCCCCAGTGCCTGTGGTGCCGATTTTAAGGTACATTTTTACTTGATGATCATTTAAGGCCCGCCATAAAATTTCAATATGTCGCACTAACTGCGGCGTATACTGGGTACCTATAAGGGTTTCAATTTTCTCTAAAAGCCTATCATCAACCGCGCTTTTTGCGGTTTGGACCTCTTTGAGCAAGCGCCTGCTTTCAGAAAAGAGGTCTTGATACGCTATGGCTGTTGCTGTGTTGACACTGTCTATAACGATATCCGGGCGTTCTTCTTGAATCATCCGGTAAAGATAAGATTCGTTAAGAATCTCTTGATTAAGCGGGTCGATAATGTCCCTAAGGTAGCGTTCCCGTGTTTCGCGTTGAGACAAGATCGTTTTTCGTCCCATGTCTTTAAAAGCACGTCGGCAAAAAATATCACCCGTGATACCTGAAAATTCAGTTGTTGCGCTGAGCGCTTTTAACTCGTCTAAAGTCTTTTCAATCTTGGAAGAAGATCGACCTGTAATTGTAATGGCTGCCGGCTGTTGTTCCGGATGTGACAGTAAGCTACGGCATATAGCTTTTCCCACTAATCCTGAGCCACCTATAATAGTATGCGTTGATTGCTGATATCCATGTTAATGCACTTTCAGTTTTGTTTGAAATGATATATCGTAATTTTAATTTTAGCAGATTGTGGATTTGTAATATAAGGATGTTTGCATGAAACTGCATGAATATCAAGCCAAAGAAATGTTGCGACTCTCGGGAATCGAGACGCCTGTTGGTGTGGTGGCGCACACAGCGGATGAGGTGGAAACCTTGCTGAGGCAAATGAATATCACCCGCGGTTTGGTGAAGGCGCAAGTGTTGACCGGCGGTCGTGGAAAAGCGGGCGGGGTGAAGTTTTTTGAAAGCGTTGCCCAAGCGCGTGAGATTGCCGACAGCATGCTGCAGACCACCCTGGTGACGAAACAGACGGGGCCCAGTGGTGAATTGATTTCCAAGGTTTTGCTTGAGCAACCCGTGGAGATTAGCCAGGAGTTTTATTTGGCGATTCTCATTGATCGCGCCAAGTCGTGCCCGACCATGTTTGTCTCTTCAGAAGGGGGGGTGGAATTCGACGAGGTTGCGGAAAAATTCCCCGATAAAATATTGACAATTGCATTGTGTGAGGAACCTGATTTTAGAGCCCTGGCGCGTCAGATCAATAAAGTCTTCCAGTTGGATAAAGAAACGTTTGAAAACTTGGTGGTTCTGCTTGAAAAACTTAACCACGCCTTTATTCACAACGATTGCACGCTTTTGGAAATCAATCCTCTGGCCCTGTGTGTAGAAAATGGGCGGCTATTGCCTTTGGACTGCAAGGTTAACATTGATAGCAACGCCCGGTTCAGGCAAAAACAATGGTCGGCATGCTTCAATAATGAATTAAATGAACACGAGCAGACCGCTGCAAAATACGGGCTGAAATATATCAAATTAGATGGTAACGTGGGATGTATGGTGAATGGGGCCGGCCTGGCGATGGCCACCATGGATACCATCCTGGCCAATGGACATGCGCCTGCGAATTTCCTGGATGTGGGGGGTAGTGCTTCTGAAGAAGCGGTAACGCAAGCCCTGAAAATCATTACCTCAGATCCTAATGTCAAAAGTATTCTCATTAATATTTTTGGCGGCATCTTAAAATGCGATATCATTGCCCGGGGAATCGTAAATGCTGTGAAGCGTACGGGAGTTAAATTGCCCCTGGTGGTTCGTCTCGAGGGTACGCATAAAGAAGAAGGATTGCAAATCATAAAGGATTCCGGATTGGCGATAACCCGTGTCGATAGTTTAGCTGAAGGCGCCCGCTTGGCCGGGGCAGCAGCGGAGGATTGATCATGTCTGTATTAGTGAACAAAGATACCGTATTGATGACCCAGGGCATCACAGGCAAAGCTGGCCTGTTTCATTCCATCATGTGTCGTGATTATGGCACTCAACTGGTGGGCGGAGTGACACCCGGCAAAGGGGGGCAAGTGGTGGAAGGGTTCAAAGTCTTTGACTCAGTCCAGGAATGCAAGGAAGAGACCCATGCGAATGCCACCATGATTTTTGTGCCGCCGCCTATTGCCGCTGCCGCCATTATTGAAGCCATTGATGCCGAGATTCCTTTGATTGTGGCAATCACCGAAGGAATTCCTGTGCACGATATGATCAAAGTAAAGCGGTGTCTGTATTTGAGCGACAGCGTTTTAATCGGACCCAACTCTCCGGGGATCGTAACGCCGAATCAAGCCAAGATCGGAATTGCGCCGGGCAATATTTTCAAGCCGGGTAAAATAGGGGTAGTCTCCCGTAGCGGTACTTTGACCTACGAAGCGGTCTATCAAACCACCTTGAACGGACTAGGGCAAACGACAGCCATTGGTATTGGGGGTGATCCGGTTCATGGCATAACTTTTGTGGATGTGTTAGAGCTATTTCGTGATGACCCTGACACTGAAGGGATAATACTTATCGGTGAAATCGGCGGCGTCGATGAAGTGAAGGCGGCTGAATTCATTGCTGATGAAATCAAGGTTCCGGTTGTTGGATTTATAGCCGGAGTTTCGGCGCCTGCCGGCAAAAGGATGGGGCATGCCGGCGCCATTATTGAAGGAAAAGGCACCAGTGCAGGGGCCAAGATCAAGGCGCTCACGGAAGCGGGGGTAACTATTGCCCCCGATGCGACGCTCATTGGTGAACTGATGCTGGATCGTATAAACGCAAGGCAGAAGTACGGCATGCGTTAAAGGTCGTGGGCTTGGTCATAACATCGGCCACNNGCGTAGGTTGGGTTGAACGAAGTGAAACCCAACAACTTATCGGCGTTGGGTTTCGTTCCTCAACCCAACCTACCAAAAATTCGGATGGCCTAAAATATGACCAAGGCCAATGTCGTCACTGGAAATGGTAGATCGAAATGATTCAAAATTCTATTTTTGAACAATTTGTTAATTTTGGATTAACGGCTCTGGTCGGTTTTGCTCTGGGTTTGGAACGGGACATGGCCGGATCTGAAAATCCCCATGCCGGGACGCGTGATTTTATCCTGATTGCCTTGATTGGATCGGTTTCAGGATATTTGAGCCAATTTTTCCAAAGTCCCTGGATCATTTTGGGCGGATTTTTAGGTATATCGTCCGAGATTGCTGCTTGAAATTACTTGACAGGCAGTGCCTGGTTGACCAGTTCCAGAAGATGAACTGCCCTGGCAGGAATCTTTTGGCGGTTAAGGCTGTCCTGGAGCTGAATTATGCATCCCGGACAGGCCGTTGCCACGATCTGGGCGCCGCTTTGGGCAACATGCTTCGCCTTTTGGTTACCGATCTCTTGACTGGTTTCGTAATGGTGAACGGAGAAGGTCCCGCCCAGACCGCAGCAGGTTGCGGCATCCGCCATCTCAACATAGTCGACCTGGGGCAAGGCGGAAAGCAACTGCCTGGGGGGGCGGGTCAGACCGTGATTCCGCAGATGGCAGGGATCGTGATAGGTCACCTTAACCCGGTCCGCTGATCGGGGAAGCGCTTCCAGTCTGGCTGCCAGGCCCATATCCATCAAAAAATCCATGATGTCCCGGGTCTTTTCGGCAAAGGGCGCATAGTCTGTCCCAAGGCTAGGGTAAATCCCGGCCAATGCCCCGTAACAGGAGGCGCAGGCCGTGAGCACATAGTCAAACGCGTGGATTTTTAAAGCCTTTAAATTTCTTTTGGCGAGGGTGTCCACCGCATCCCCCGCACCGGCGGACAGGGCTGGAAGCCCGCAGCAGACCTGTTCGTCGGGAAGGGTCACATGAATTTCCATGAAATTGAGAATTCGGACCAGATACTCACCGATTTCAGGGTATATATAATTGATAGCGCAACCGGTAAAAAACAGCACCCTGGGGCCTGCTGAACGCGAAACCGTCTGCCGGAGTTCACGCTTTAAAAAGGGTTTGAATGACGGTTTTGGAAAGGTGCGTTCCTCAGGTATGCCCGGCACAGGAAACCGCAGTCGCAGGCCGCTTGTGTCGGGAATCTGCCGGCACAGGAGTTTGGATGCCAGATCTGAACCTTTACTCATCCAGTCCATGACCTTTTTATGCGTCAGCAAGGCCGCCACGCCTTTTCCAAATCCGGACAGCCCATTTTTCCGGGCCACCTCCCTGCGGGCCGCCGCCACAATCTCCGAGGTAGGCACCTGGTTAGGACACAGGTGGGTGCAACTGCCGCACAGCAGGCACTGGGACAGTTCATGGACCAGTCTCTCTTCGGCAAAGAGTTGCCCGTCCATCATGGCCTGGGCAAGGGCGATTTTTCCCCGGGCCACAGCGCCTTCCCGGTTTTCAGCCTTGAACACCGGGCATGTGGCCCGGCAGGCACCGCACTTGACACAGGCCTGGCTCCACTCCCGGTATTGTTCCAGATCTTTCATTTCATCTCTCCTGGAAGCGCGTGGGCATCGTCTGGAAAAATCTTGCCCGGATTGAGAATATTATGCGGGTCCAGGGCTTTTTTTAGTATTTTCATATATTGGATGGACTGACTTGACAGCTCAAGGGAAAGATAAGGGGCCTTCATGATCCCGACGCCGTGTTCTCCGCTCATGGTTCCGCCCAGTTCCAGGGTGGCCCGGAACAGCGCCTCAACAGCCTGATCGGCCTTGGCCATTTGCTCAGCATCGGATTTGTCCGCCATGATATTGACATGGATATTTCCGTCGCCGGCATGCCCGAAGTTCACAATGGGCAGGTTATAGTGGTCGGAAATCTTTTCGATCCGCCGGATCATCTCCGGCAGTTTGGATCTGGGCACACAGATATCTTCGTTGAATTTTTCCAGTTGAAGTTTTCTCAATGAGGGGGATACTGCCCTGCGGATTTTCCAGATCTCTTCGCTTTCCTCAAACGTATTCGCCACCCGGTTCTCCAGAACGCCGAGAGATTCAATCACGTTCAAAATCCTTTGGGCCTGCTTATCCAGGAACTCCGTGTCGCCATCCACCTCAATAATCAGAGCCGCTCCGGCGCCTTTAGGCAAGGACAACCCGGCGGTCTGCCTGAGACAGTCCAGGGTCCGGCCGTCCATGAATTCGAGGGTGGCGGGAATGATCTTCTCGCGGATAATGGCGGATACGGCCTTGGCAGCACCGTCAATGGCATCAAACACCACCAGCATGGTCTTCTTGGCCTGGGGTTTGGGAAGCAGCTTGACAATGATCTTGGTGATAACGGCCAGGGTTCCTTCCGAACCGCAGAAGAGCTTGGTCAGGTCGTATCCCACTACCCCCTTCATGGTGGTGCCACCGGTTTCCATCAGATCGCCTGAGGGCGTCACCACCTCCAGGCCGATAACATAGTCCTTGGTCACGCCGTACTTGACACACCGGGGACCGCCTGCGCATTCGGCCACGTTCCCGCCTAAGCTGGAGACGTTCAAAGATGCCGGATCCGGGGGATAAAACAGCCCCAGCGCCTCCACAGCCTTTTGAAAGTCCCCGGTCACGACACCGGGTTCCACAACGGCCACAAGGTTTTCCTGATCAATAGTAAGGATGCGGTTCATTCGGCTCATCCCCATGACCATTCCTCCGTGGACCGGCAGGGCGCCACCGGTGAATCCGGTGCCGGCCCCCCTGGGATAAACCGGGATACGGTGGTGATGGGCAAGTTTCATGATACGGGATACGGCCTGGGCATCCGCAGGATGCACCACCACATCCGGAAGGAATTGTTTGCGCGTGGCATCATAGCTGTACAAGATGCGGTCCGTCTTGTCGCTGCTGACAAATTTGGAACCACAGATCTCTTTGAGCTCCTGAATCACTTTTTCAGATATCATAAATTAAGTTTCCTGCTGCCGGTAAAATGAAAAAAATTTGTACTATAAATGGCCAACCCGGTCAAGCTGGCAACTTTAGGAACCGGTCTTAAATAACTTGCTCATTTTGCCTGACTTTTGACCTGATCATCATATGGGTTGATAGAAAAGCAAATTCTAATAAATAGTTCTTGCATTCATTAAGGGAAAAAGGTAGAGATTTTCAATTCGGATATCGTTCAGGCAAAGGGCCTTGTTCGAACCGTACAAGGTCTTTTTTCTAACCAAGGACCTTATTTTTTTTTACCTAAGCACACCGAAAGGTGGATGCGACGATCCAACAGAAAATCGGTAGGAGTAGGAAAGGAGAGGGAGATTTGAAATGGTAGAGAACAATGAAAAGTCGTATGTCGAGCAACGTAAGAAAGCCAGCGAGTTTAAGACGCGAGCTGAGTATCTTGACCATGAACTGACTATTATGAAATTCCGTCGCTGGCGGGTCAACCTGCCCTTCCGGGATTACGGCATCGAAATCGAGGACTTTGTGCCGGCCATTGCCGCCACCATCGGAAAGGTTGTGATGGTAACCGCCATGGTCGCCGCCTTTGCGGACCAGTATAATCTCTCACCCGAATTCATTGCAGAAAACGTCCGGTATGAGATGCTGATCGCAGGGGCTGTCTTTGTCCTGCTTTTTTCGGCATTCCTTAATCCGAATTCAAATCTTGCGGGCACCCACGGCCCGATGATCCCTCTCATCCCGATTGTTGCTGCAGCGGGCGGGCATCCACTGGCGCTGGGTATTCTGATAGGCTTATTCGGCCTAATTCTGGCCGTCACAAAAGGCGGTTCCAAATTGATGAATCTGACCGGAATCGGAGTCCGGGGAGGGCTTTTGATCTATCTGGGTGCCGTTGGACTTATTGGACAGATCGGCAACCTTGGAAAATGGGCGACAGCAGGTGGTGTCGGCGTGGTTTCCTTTGCGGTCATCGGCGCAACCGTGCTTGTCTATGCCTACCTGGCGCGTGTCCAGAAGCGCTGGCTCGCCATCCCTCTTTGTTCCGCCATCGCAGGTATCATCGCATTCACAATGGGCGCTGATTTCAGCTTTTCTACCCCGCCGGGCCTTCCCCATTTTGATCCCATGTGGTGGTGGGGTACTGATACAGGATGGAAAATGGGACTTCCGAACATGGGCCATTTCATTGCCGTTATTCCGTTCTCCATTCTGGCCGTTGCCATGTGGTCGCCGGATTATCTTGGACACCGGGTGTTCCAGGAACTCAACTACCCGAAAGAGGCCAAAGCCGTCCTTATGGACGTGGACGATACCATGATGGTAGCATCTATCCGCCAGGCCATCGGTTCCTGCCTTGGCGGCGGCAATATCGCCTCATCCTGGGGTACATACATGATTCCCGCAGCCATTGCCAAGCGCCCCATTCCCGGCGGTGCGATGCTAACCGGCATTTTCTGCGTGGTGGCCGGCATACTCGGCTACCCCATGGACCTTGCCATGTGGGAACCTGTTCTGCGGGTGGCGCTTCTTGTCGGCGTATTCCTGCCGCTCCTTGAAGCGGGAATGCAGATGGTCAGCAACCATAGGGATTCCCAGAGCGCCGGAACCTGTATTTTTGCCTGTGCCTTTGTAAATCCGGTTTTCGGCTGGGCCGCGGCCATGCTCCTGGATAACCTGGGGCTCATCGGCGATACCGAGCGGGCCAAAACCCTCACCTGGAATGAGAAACTTATCATCCCGGGAGTCATGTTTATCGTCTGTGTCGTCTCCCTTGGGCTGGTGGGTCAGCTTCCCGGAATACCCGGCATCTTCTAAACACTTACTGCCACCCGGTCCGGGGCAGCCATTTGAAAAGCCCGTCGATGCCTGGCATCGACGGGTTTTATAAATTCATAACAGCAACAAGCCGTCTTCATGAAAAAGAATTGGGGCGGTCGATTTCATTTCATTATGGATACAAGCTGTTCCGTTAAGTTCATGACATTGAGTTGCGCTCAGGGTTATTTCGGATTATTTTCACATTCCATGCGATAAGGATTAATAGTCATAACCGGACAACATGCTGTTTTAACAACCGTTTCTGCAACACTACCTAACAATAGTCGATTTAAACCCTTATATCCATGAGTACCCATGATAATAAGTTGCGCGTTTGCCCAGGCGGCATAATTTACAATTCCCTCTGCAATATCCCCAGAGATAACTTGTCCGTTAATAGAAGATACGCCCAAAGCATTGAACTCTTTCCTATGCGTTTCGATAAAGGCGTTCATCCGTTCTTTAGCGGCATTAAGCAACTCATCTCTCATCGCAGGTAGACTCGATTGAGGCGTAAATAATGTTGCATAATCCTCAAATTTTTCAACAACAAAAATCAAATCAAGACATGCTGAAAACTTCCCGGCAATACACGCAGCAGTATTGACAATCGTTTCTGTATTATCTGAAAAATCTATTGGGGTTAAAATACGTTTGATATCTATCATAAGCGCTCCTTGTCTTTAGGGTTTAAGACTCATTTTAATGATTGTCGCTTTTTATAAGATCTGACTGTAGTATACATAGTTTGAAGCCGGCAATCTATATCAGATATAAAAAAAAGCGCAATTGAGCTATGAGATAAGCGATCCCTCACTGTCGGCCAAAACAGATGTTTGGTGAAAAAGTGACTTTTGTTCCAGAAGACTTTGAAACGCAGTCATTTATATGCTAACTATTGTCCGTTGAAGAAACAGCGCAAGGATACTGCAGTCAACTACCCCTCCTGAATCATAGATTCAGAAGGGGCTTGTAAAAAGCCCTATGTTGACCCGTCTAAGTGCTTTGCGCACTACGTTAGATCGGAAATAGGTACCCCTGGGGTGCTTGCCAGCTCCAGGCGCTACGGCAAGTAGTTAAACAGGTGTAAGAGGTTAAACCGGTGCTGCTTGCGCTAAACCCGGTCATAACATTGACAAGGCAAACATTACCCTGGAAACAGGAGAATTTAGATTGAACGTATTTGTTTTAGATACAAACAAAAAACCACAAAATCCAGTGCATCCGGCAAAGGCCCGATTCCTTTTATCGGAAGAGAAAGCGGCGGTTTTCAGGCAGTATCCTTTCACAATTATTTTAAAAGAAGAGATTGGGGTAAATCCACAAGCACTTCGGGTTAAAATTGATCCAGGCAGCAAAACCTCCGGCATTGCCGTCACTGATGATGCCACAGGTGAAATCGTTTTTGCTATGCAATTAGAACATCGAGGCCAACAAATCAAAAACGATCTGGAATCCAGACGGGCAATCAGAAGATCTCGGAGAAACAGAAAAACCCGATACAGAAAACCACGATTTGAAAACAGAATCAGACCAGAAGGATGGTTGGCGCCATCATTGAAAAGCCGGGTTCACAATATTGAGACGTGGGTCAATCGATTATGCCGATTCAGTAATATTCAGGAAATCTCAATGGAGCTTGTTCGTTTTGATATGCAGAAAATACAGAATTCCGAAATCTCCGGGGTTGAGTATCAGCAAGGGGCACTTTCGGGATATGAGGTACGGGAATATCTTCTTGAGAAGTGGGGCAGAACGTGTGTCTATTGTGGCAAAACGAATCTGCCACTGGAGATTGAGCACATTCTCCCGAAATCAAAGGGCGGTTCAAATCGCGTCAGCAATTTGACCCTGGCATGTACAGAATGCAATCAGAAGAAAGGGAACAGGCCGATTGACATCTTCCTTTCAAAGAGGCCGGAATTACTGAAACGGATTCAAGCCAGGGCAAAAGCGAAATCCCGGAAGAAAAAAGTTAACGGTTTTCAGACAGGTGATATTGCCAAAGCAATTGTGACTTCCGGAAAAAAGGTTGGAACATATATTGGTCGTGTCGCCGTTAGAAAAAGTGGATTTTTTAACATTAAGACAAGAGAAACGACCATACAAGGTATTAATTGGACGTATTGTCATATGCTTCATATGTCTGATGGATATTCATATAACATTTGACTTACAGACTTTAAGGAGGACGGCAGGAGACCCCTCCTGAATCATAGATTCAGAAGGGGTCTCCTGCCGCATTAAGATGAAACTTGAAGACCATGTAAAGCGAACCGAAGAACTTTTTGGTATACCAGGGCAAGATATACACCAATGGCTTGATGGCTTTTTTGATACAAGCTCATTCGAGAGACTGCTTGCAGGACAAGGCCCGGCCAATTACAACCCCTATGCCCATAGAAAATTTCGTCATTGCCTTGAGGGGTTGGAAGAAGCTTATGAAAAGTTTGAGGGCAAGTATTCTCGTGAAGAAATCAAAAAGGTATTTGAAACACACGTAAAAGATGACTACAGGGGCTACCTTCCCAAAAGAGAAGACTTTGAAAACGGTACGTTCACAGAAAAATATCATGACGCAGCAGAGACAGAAGATAAAAAAATACTGAGCTTTCAGGAGCTTACAGATTATTTCCAAGGCAAATCCTACAATTATCAAAAGGAGAAAAGCGAAAAATTTTTTGATAGCTTCGGTACTCGCATTGTGTTGCCGACTATATTGGCGATAATACTCTTTATCAGTTATATATTTTTTTACGTGGTTCCTCTCTTTGAAGATAACATGCTCAACCAGAAAAAACTGATGGTCAAGGAGCTGACAGCAACAGCAGCAAGCGTAATTACACACTATCAAGAATTAGAAGAAAAAGGAGAGCTTACCCCTGAAGAGGCCAAACAGCGTACTATAGATGCAATAAAAACGATGCGCTATGACAGCCAGAATAAAAATTACTTTTTTATCATTGATATGACCCCTAAAATGATACTTCACCCCTATCGTCCGGAGCTGACAGGCAAGGATCTAAGGGACTATACAGATGAAGAAAATAAAAGCGGCAAAAAACTGTTCGTTGAGTCCGTTCGCATTGTAAAATCTGATGGAGAGGGATATTTAAGATATCATTGGCAATGGAAAGATGACCCAAACAAGAGTGCTGAAAAGCTATCCTATGTAAAAGGAATTCCCCAAAGAGGTTGGATTGTTGGTACAGGTATATATATTAATGACATTTCAGAAGAAAAAGAGTCTTTGCAGCTGCATATTTTTCAAATTGTTGGCGTTACTGTTGACGGACTATTTATGCTGTTAGCCTATTTTCTTTTACAAAGTAAACGCATTGAAAACGACCGGAAGAGGGCGGAAGCAGGTCTAAAAGAAGTTAAAGACCGCTATCGGGCGCTGGTCGAATCTTCAAATGAAGGCTACCTTCTGACGATAGACGGCAGAATTGTATATTCAAATTTCAAATTGCAACAAATGTTAGGATATACTGCCCAAGAGCTTCATCAAACCGATATCTGGAATATTATATTTCCTGATATGAAAAATAACAGCAAGTTAAGAGAACACCTTATCAATAATGTATTCAAAAACGGCTCTGATTCAGGAGAATTTGAGGCTGTAGCTGCTGATTCTGTTGGAAATTATCTTGATGTTATTATTACAACGTCTCGCATATTTCTATCTGAAAAACACGGGCATGTTATTTCTTTACGGCCTATTGTTCGTAAAAGCGATATTGGGATTGGAACCGCCACAAATCTTCCAATTGATTATAAACCCATTCATGAGTCTCTTATCAAAAAAATCAGGGAGAGTAATAGAATTGGGCATGTTGTCCAAAACATGAATAAACTGCCGGCAATTATTCGAGAAATGATTGATTCCGGTGCCAGGGCGAGAGCGTTGCGTACGGTGATTGGTACGACATATGATGAAGTTATCGTTCGTTGTATCGAGTTGTCAATAGATGAAATCGGTCAACCGCCAGTTGCTTTTGCATTCCTTTCTCTTGGCAGCAATGCAAGGCATGAGATGACCATGTTCTCAGACCAGGATAATGCCATCATTTTTGCAGATACCACCCAAACACCTCCCGACAAGATAAGGGCATATTTCCTGAAGCTTGGAGATAGGGTGTGCAGCAAGCTCAATGCTTCCGGTTATCGTTTCTGCCCAGCGGGTATCATGGCTTTACATCCCAAATGGTGCCTTTCTGAAAAAGAATGGCATAAAAAATTAAAAACTATAATGAGCGCGCCAACAACTGACGGGTTTCGTGATTTTAATGTATTCTTCGATTTAAAATGTACTTATGGCAATAAAGATTTAGCAACCTCAATTCATTCACAAATTCAATTGTTAATGAAGCAGTACCCTCTATTTATCAGTTACTACGCGAAAAATGCGTTGATAGATAAATCGCCTCTCAATGTTTTTGGAGGGTTAAAAGCTGAACGTCAGGATGGTGCAAAAACCTTGAATCTTAAAGAGGCACTGCGTCCGATTGAGATTTTCTCAAGAATTTATGCCTTGAAGCATGGAATTAATACCGCAAATACGATTAAAAGACTGAATGACATTAGAGGCAAGGAAGAAATATCCGAAGAATTGTATAAAGAAACTGTATATATATTTAATTATATCTGGCGGCTAAGGTTTTTCAATCAGATTTTTAAACATACCGATTTGCACAAAGTGGATGATGATTTAGACATTGAAGAACTCAATAATTTAGAGGCTGGACATCTAAAAGAACTTATTGCCAGGATCTACATGCTTAGAAGAAAAATCAGTCTTGATTTTATCGAAAGCCTTCCGGCGCAAAAGGTATAAGGGCCTTGGAAACTACCGTCCCTTAAACTCCAAATTCAGTTTTGTTTGCATTTCAGAAATCAAT
Source organism: Desulfobacter sp. UBA2225 (assembly GCF_002348205.1). Taxonomy (NCBI): domain Bacteria; kingdom Pseudomonadati; phylum Thermodesulfobacteriota; class Desulfobacteria; order Desulfobacterales; family Desulfobacteraceae; genus Desulfobacter; species Desulfobacter sp. UBA2225. The sequence continues at coordinate 14,593 of NZ_DDYV01000047.1, forward strand.
GAATAGACTTTCTTCAAGGTTGATTTCTCAATTTCGGTTAAGCTGTTAATATTTATGGTATTATCAGGCTTCCTGAATTCTTTTAGTGCATTGGTCTGGGTATGAAACCGTAATCCCATTAAAAAATTGTATGCTTGTTTTAACTCCCCATACATGGGTTTTTGAACCACGTTTTGATTTAATAATTGTTCAAGACGTTGCAACGTATTGGTTTCAGCAATTTTGCATTTCAGGGAGAAAACCTTAATAAACGTAACAACCGGAAGAAGTATTTTTTTAATATCAAATGTTTCATTATCACCACTGGGAATGTTTCCAAAAATGTTTAACGGGGATCTGTACTGAATAACAGTTTGGGCAAGATGATAAACAAAAATGGCTTTTTTATCAATTAGCAGGTTTACATGTTTTCTTAGTTCGTCCGTGAAAAAACTATCTCCATAAATACATCTGAAATCGAAAAAAACGGCGGTGTCGATTATATTTTGAGGTTGGGGGGTGTTAATCCAGCCTGTAAATTGTTTTTTCCAATCGGATAAGGTTAACGTGTATTTTGGATTTTTGGCCATCATTCCACCTATACATAACTCATATCCAACATGGGCCAGGTGATTGTTCACAGTTTCAGCAAATTTCAGGAAATAGTTTTTAATTCTTTGGACATTATCTTCCCCAACATCTTCAAAAATAATGGCATTATCCTGGTCAGTGGCAATGGTTTGTTCTTTTCTTCCTTCGCTGCCCAATGCAACAAAAGCAAATCTGCATGGAGGCTCACCATGGTCTTCCAAAGCAAAAGTTATGATACGATTTGTCATTGCATCGGATACTGATGTAATAATATGGGTTATCAATTCAGTTTTATTACCACTTTCCAACAATGCATTAACAAGAACTGGTATCTTGTCATAGATCATTTTAAGTTCATTAACATCTTCGGCATATTCAATTTCACTAAGGATGTAGCTTAATGAGTTATGCTGAATTTCCAGTATATCTTTACGGCTAAGAACACCGACAATTTCATTTTTATCATTTTTTACAGCCAGATGACTGATTTTTTGTTTTCTGAATTCCAAAATCACTTCGTAAAGTAAGGCCGTATTTGAAATGCAAATAATTGGGGAGGTCATCACTTCCACAAGCAGGCACTTTCCATCTTTGTCCCTTGCTAAAACGCGTTTACGCAGATCACTATCATCGACAACGCCAAGCATTTTATCACGATCGGCAATAAAAATGAGGTTCATCTTTTTCCGGTCCATTAATGAGGCGGCTTCAGCTACTGTTGCTTGAAGGTTGGCTTTTACAATCGGCTTTACAAATTGAGAAATTGGCTGGTTCATTAATAGCAGCGAGCTTTGAAGTTCGCTGCTTAAATTCTGGACAATTTTTTCTGTTTGTTTTTTTCGTGATACATCTTTTGTGACCACAACATATGTTTCCTGTTCTTCAAAGAAAATTCTTGTTACAGAAATCACAACATCATGAAATACAGCTTCACCTTGTTTTACCTGGGTTTCAATGGAGCTGGATTTGTTGGTTTTTGCAACAGACTTTGAAACTTCTTCCCAGCTAATGCTGAAAATATCCTCAAATTTAGACGCAACAAGTTCTCTATGTGTTTTTCCGGTGAGCTGTTCAAACATGTGATTGGAAAAAATGATCCTGCTGTCTTTGATCATAATTGTTCCTTCTGATGAAGCTTCCACCAATGTTTTGTATTTTTGCCTTGATTGTAAAAGTTCATCTTCGGCCTTTTTTCGCCAGACTTCAATTTTAAGGCTTTGGATAATTATAAAAGCAAGAATAAGTATAATTATTGCTGATATTAATAGTGAAGTCTTTGTTAACCTTTTTTTTAAAGCACCTATTTCAGATTGTACATCATCCAGATAAATACCGGTTCCTATAATCCAACCCCAATTTTCAAAGCCTTTTACGTATGATAGCTTTGGAACAATTTGAGTAGAATCGTCTTTCCATTGCCACATGTAGTTGATAAACCCTTCGTCCATTGTTTTTACAACTTTGACTGCTTCAATAAACAACCTTACCCCTTGGGGGTCTGTGTAATCATCCAGCATTGAGTTATTGAGTTCGGGACGATAGGGGTGCATGATCATTACTGGTTTCATATCAGTAATCCAGAAATAATCTTTTCCCTCGCTACCATATCTCATTTTTCCAATTTTTTTTGCAGCAAGGCGTTGGGCTTCCTCAAGAGTAATTAAAGAATCCTTGTATTCATCGTCATATTCTTTTATTAAACTCCATGCCGTGTTGGTCAGTTCCCTGATCATTTCCTTTTTTTTGTTCATCATGTTTTTTTCAAATGATGGTATTAGGATCACATAGATTGAAGTGATAAAAAGCAAAATGGTAAGTATGGACGGTACGATAATCGAAAAAAAGAATTTTCGTATGACTTTGTTTGACATGGCGTGTTTATTCTTTAATCTTTAGTTGTGCGTTCGTGATTTTTAAAGCTATGTATTTTACATACCATAGAGGGGTATTTAAGAAAAGAATAAGAATTTCATTTTTTCAAGCAGTTTGAGCTTTGCATTTTTATTTTAAATTTTTGATATAAAATACAATAGGTTTTATATATTTTATTTTAATATGAATTAATATATATACAATAAGTTGGACCGTTTTTAGGATGCTTTTATAAAAAAGCAGGCGAAAGTTCTTCAAAGTTGAAAAATTTTAATTCGGACATACGAAAAATCCTAAGGATAAAATATGAGTCAAGACTATTTTTTATTTTTATCAAATATTGAGCCTTTTTCTTTTTTATCTGAAAAAGAGATTAAACATATATCAGACTTGATTCAAGTTGAGTTATTTAATGAAAAAAAAATATTGTTTCGTCAGGGAATATCAAGATTAGAAAAAATATATATATTAAAAGAAGGCACAGCAGAGCGCTTTTATGAATCTATAGATAAAAAAATAGTCAAAGATGCTTTACATAAAGGTGAAATTTTTGGCGGAATATCAATTCTTTTGAATGAATCTATTGCAATAAGATCTTTGGAAATACAGGATAATACCTCTTTTTATACATTTCCTAAAAATGTTTTTATATCGTTATGTGATAAATATGAGGAGTTTAAATACCACTTTACCAATATATTCGGAAAAAGAATGCTTGATAAAACATATTTAAATCTCATTGTAAAAAAAAGAAGTGATAAAGAACAATCGATACAATTTTTTAGTAATTCCATATCAAGCGTGATAAGACGGAATGTCCTTTTCTGCGGTGTAAACAATTCTATAAAAGATGCTGCAATTTTAATGAAACAGAACAGATGCAGTTCTATTCTAATAAAACAGGACGGCAGATTTATAGGTATAGCTACAGATCAGGATTTTAGAAATAGAGTTGTGGCTGCTGATTTAAAAATTTCAAATCCTATTTCAGATATAATGTCTGATCCGTTAATAAGCATATCAGAACATTCAAGTGTCTTTGAAGCCTTCATAAAAATAATGAAAACAGGCGTAAAACATTTAGCTGTAATCAACAATGAGAATGATGCAGTAGGCGTGATTTCAAATAGCGATCTTATCAATGCCCAAGGCAAACTTCCTTTTTTATTTATAAAAGAAATAAATAAGGCTGTATCCTATGAAGAAATATCAAAAAAACAAAAACAGCTCCCTCAAAGCATTTATATCTTAATAAATGAGGGTGCAAAAGCTCAAAATATAAATAACTTTGTTACTGCAATAACAGATGCGATTTTAGAGAAGCTGATAAAATTTGCTATTGAGGAAATAGGACAACCTCCTGTCAAGTTTGCCTTTATGGTTATGGGAAGCGAAGGAAGAAAAGAACAAACGCTTAAAACAGATCAGGATAATGCGATTATATTTGAAGATGTAAATGGGGAAGAATTCGAATCCGTAAATGCATATTTTTTAAGGATAGGCGAACATGTATGTAATATGCTTGATAAAATAGGATATGATTTTTGTCAAGGTGATATAATGGCAAAAAATCCCAAATGGTGTCAGCCTGTTTCTGTATGGAAAAAATATTTTAAAGAATGGATATATAACGCGAATTCCGAGGCCCTTCTCCAGATAAGTATTTTTTTTGATTTTCGTTTTGGATATGGAGATATAGGTTTAGTAAATGAGCTTAGAGAGGACCTTTTTAATCTTTTGGGCAACAGCAGGGGTTTTTTCAGGTATATGGCTGCAAACACAACTCATTTTAGAGTACCTATAGGTTTTTTTGGTAATTTCATTGTTGGATCTAAAGGTGAATTTAAAAATACTTTTGATATTAAAGCCCCTATGATGCTCGTGGTAGATTTTGCAAGAGTATATGCGCTTCAACATAAAATATCGGCTACAAATACTATGGAACGATTAGAGTTGCTATATAAAAAAAATGCAATAAGCGGATCCGATTATAATGATATCACTCATTCTTATAGCTATATGATGAATTTAAGATTTATCAATCAAATAAATGGAATCATCAATGAAGGTGGAGAACCTAATAATAATATTAATCCTAAAAAGCTATCAAGAATAGAGCAGCAGACATTAAAAGAGATATTTAAAAAAATAGAAGCGTGGGTAAAACTTCAACAGGATTTCTTAAGAGTAATATGATTTGGAAAATGTTTCTCAAAAAAGACAATAAAAATAACGGATCGGTTTTAAGGGGTGAACATCAGAACTTACAAATCTGAGGGCGACTTATCTTCCGGTTTGTAATCAATAATTGCTTGGGCTTGGTCGGATCGTTCCTCCAACAAAAGCGGCAGTCCTGATTGGGAGTGGTAATCCAGACTAAGACGATGCTTTTGGATTTCGGTCTGGCTTTCAATACTTTTTTTAGCCAGCAGGTAGCGAAGATAAACGATCCAAAGCCCTACGCCGAAAGAAATCACTAACAGTGCTATAAATATCCATTTGTACTGAATGAAAAAATCAATCCCGATATGCCCTATATAGGTGAGCATGTTTGGAATGATCCAGTATGAAATCACACCAATGAATACCAAAAAGCCGATGTTGAAAATATTCATACGGCCAATGCGGTTTAAAATCGACTCCAACTTAGTCTCAGTGACTGGTTGATTTACAAGCCCTGGGTCGTTTCCCGCCACTTTCTCACCATGGAAAATCACAAGATAGGCTTTGACAACAAATGCAAAGAGCATCATAGCCCCAATGGGTATACAGATGGCCGCCACGAACCAGGCCCGAAATGGAAAAGGTACTTTTTGGGTATTGAGTTGTACCGTGTAATTTTCAAGGGGGCCAAATACCTGCTCAAAATTATGTTTGTTGAAATCGCTTAGATTATTCCCACTGGATTCGTGTATGAGATTACCCTGGTTATCTATGACCTGAAGGATGGATTTTTTGCCTGCCGTCATGGCCGCCAGGGCGAAAATTTCGATTTCAAGCAAGAAAATGCCCACAATAATGATAGTAAAAAGGCCCTTGTTTTCCTGCAATAGATTGGTGATTCGAGATGATTTCACGGCATTACTTTTCTTAACACTGGCAATTTGGCCAAATTATACATAGGAATAAGAATCAATTTAAATAATTTCAAAAACAGTCGATGCCAATTAATTTTTATCATTCTTGCTGTGTCTTTGTTCATTAAAATTAATACATGCTATTTTAAATTTAAAAAGGTGGGACAAACTAAAGTCCCACCCTGTAATGTCTCTTTATTGCTCAGCTTTACATAGATGTAGAGCAAACCCCTGCTGACAGGAACTCTCTGTTCATACGAGCAATATTGGTTATTTGAATATTTTTAGGACATGATGCTTCGCATTCTCTTTCGTTTGAGCAGTTGCCGAAGCCGCAACTATCCATAGCTCTTACCATAGCCAATGCGCGTTTAGCTGCTTCAGGTCTACCCTGGGGAAGCAGAGCAAGATGGGAAATCTTAGCACCGACAAAAAGCATTGCAGAAGCATTCGGGCATGCAGCAACACATGCGCCGCAACCAATACATTCTGCTGCATTCATAGCAAGTTCACCGGTTTCATAGGTAACCGGGAAAATATTTGCGTCCGGAGCGCCCCCGGCTTTAGCAGTTATATAACCGCCAGCCTGGATAATCTTATCAAAGGCACTTCTATCGATAACAAGATCTTTTACGACCTTAAACGCTTTTGCTCTGAAGGGCTCAATAAATATGGTGTCACCATCTTTGAAACGTCTCATGTGAAGCTGGCAAAGGGTAGTTCCTTTTTCTTCTCCGTGAGCATACCCGTTTACAACCTGACCGCACATTCCGCAAATACCCTCGCGGCAGTCATGATCAAAGGCAATGGGTTCTATACCGGCAATTGTGAGATCATCATTAACGATATCAAGCATTTCCAAAAAAGAGGCGTCAGTAGAAATATGCTTTGCCTGATAGGTTTCAATTTTACCTTTCTTTTCACCCCTCTTCTGGCGCCAGACCTTTAGTGTCAGATTTAAAAATTTTTCTTCCATCACTTGTAGCTCCTTTGCGTTAATTTCACACTCTCAAAAACAAGTGGTTCTGTGTTACGTATCGGGTCTTTACCTTCACCCGCATATTCCCAAGCAGCTACATGGCAGAAGTTTTCATCATCTCTCTTGGCTTCGTTTTCTTCTGTCTGGGACTCTTCCCTGAAATGCCCACCACAGGATTCTTGACGGGTCAGCGCATCACGGGCCAGAAGCTCGCCGAATTCAAGGTAATCAGCAAGTCTGTAGCCTTTTTCCAGAGTCTGGTTAAAATCTTTGCTGCTTCCTGTGACATCCACATTCTCCCAGAAGTCTGCGCGAAGTGCTTGAATCTTCTGGATCGCTGTTTTCAGTCCGGCATCATTACGGGCCATGCCGCAGTAATCCCACATAATCAGGCCAAGCTCTTTGTGAATATCATCAACGGTTCTCTTACCCTTAATATTCATCAGCTTGTTCAATTTCTCACTAAGCTGTTTTTCTGCATCTTTAAACGCCTGGTGAGAGGTGTTTACTTGAGACAGAGACTGGGTTGCAAGGTATCCGCCGATGGTATAGGGAAGGACAAAATATCCGTCTGAAAGGCCCTGCATCAATGCACTTGCGCCCAAACGGTTTGCGCCGTGGTCAGAGAAGTTGGCTCCACCCAGACAGAAAAGTCCGTCACGGCTTGTCATCAGGTTATAATCAACCCAGGTGCCGCCCATAACATAGTGGATGGCAGGATAGATTTTCATGGGCACTTTATACGGATCTTCATCCTGAATCTTATGGTACATCTGGAAAAGGTTGCCATATTTTGCTCTGATGACAGCTTCACCATCGCGTTTGATTGCTTCGGTAAAATCCAGATATACGGCAAGTCCTGTGTTGCCAACGCCTCTTCCTTCATCGCACGCTATTTTTGCATTACGGGAAGCCACATCGCGAGGAACAAGGTTACCGAAACTTGGATATTTACGCTCCAGGTAGTAATCTCTTTCGTTTTCAGGAATTTGATCCGGACTGCGTTTATCTCCCTTATTAATTGGAACCCAAATTCTACCGTCATTTCTGAGACTTTCACTCATCAGCGTCAGTTTAGACTGGTAGTCTCCATGCACGGTAATACATGTGGGATGGATCTGGGTATAACATGGGTTGGCAAAGGCGGCGCCTTTTTTGTAAGCAGCCCAACATGCAGAGACATTGGAATGCATACCACTGGTGGACAGGAAGTATACATTGTCGTATCCGCCTGTGGCAAGAACTACGGCATGGGCTGAATGACTTTCAATTTCTCCGGTTACCAGATCACGGCAAACAACACCCCTGGCGCAACCGTCTACAACAACGATATCAAGAATATCTTTTCTTGGGTACATTTGTACACCGCCAAGCCCGATTTGACGGCTTAGCTGGCCGTAAACGCCGAGAAGTAACTGCTGCCCCGTCTGCCCTCTGGCATAAAAGGTACGTTGAACCTGGGACCCGCCGAAGGAACGGTTGGCCAGAAGCCCACCGTATTCTCTTGCAAAGGGAACACCTGTGGCAACACACTGGTCAATAATATTGTTGGCATTCTGTGCAAGACGATAGACATTTGCTTCTCTTGCACGGTAATCCCCGCCCTTGATTGTATCATAAAAAAGATTATAAACGCTGTCGCCGTCACCAGGATAATTTTTTGCTGCGTTGATACCGCCCTGGGCTGCAATACTGTGTGCTCTTCGCGGAGAGTCTTGGATGCAGAAATTTTTTACCTTATACCCAAGATCTGCCAAAGTTGCCGCGGCTGAACCGCCGGCAAGTCCTGTTCCCACAACAATGATTTCAAATTTTCTTTTATTTGCAGGATTGACTCTTTTTAAATCAAATTTATATCTATCCCATTTGCCCTCTAGAGGACCTGACGGAACATTGGAATTTAATTGCATGTATCCCCCTGATTATTGATAGTTATAGCTATGATATCATATTAAAAGCGATTGGAATTAAACCGAATCCTGCCCCGACAATTACACTAAAAAGCATACCAAACCCTCTGACGATAGGCATATACTTCGGATGACTGGCGCCAAAGGACTGGAAAGCACTCCAAAAGCCGTGATTTACATGAAATGCCACCACTACCATAGAGACGATATAGAACGCAAGATACGCAGGCTTGGCAAAAACCCCGGCTGTGACATCAAAGGTAGTTAAGGTGGAGTGATCGGCAAATTTCATAGAAACAAGATGAACTACTATAAAAACCAATATAAAAAGACCTGTGTAGGGCATAGTTCCCGATGCCAATGTCCGGCCGCCGGCATTTGACTTTTTCTTGTATTTAACAGGTCTTGCAGCAAGGTTTTGAAAATAGAGAATAAGTGCCGTACCGATGTGAATGAGGGCAAAAACAATCAAACCCGCTTCTGCGATGTGAATAAGTACCCCAAGCGCATGAAGATGCTCAACATAAGCATTGAATGCATCTTTTCCGCCATAAACAAACAGGTTTCCAATGAGGTGACTTGTCAGGAAGAGGCAGAAAGCGAGACCGGTTACTGCCATAAACTGCTTCTTGGCTATAGAGCAGCTAAAAGTTCGTACCAGCCAGTTCATAATTTAATCCTTTCTAAATTCGACAGAATTGCATAAACTTATGCAATATTGCCTTAAATTTTAATAAAATTAAATACTAAATCGTATTCAGCGAAAAAGTGCCAATATTTTTTTTATCTCCTCCTTTTAATCCTCCTTATTTTGACTAATATTATTAATATATACCCATTGTAATACCAAACAAAATAAAGCCCTGTCGAATGTCGAATGCATACGAACCATGAAAGCTTAAAATTTATAAACAATACATATTGAATTGTCAATATAAAATTATCAATTAATTTTTCTACAATTTTGGTAATATTTTCAAAGACTTCACTTCTGACACAGGTGCTTCAACACGCTGTTTTTAATGAGTTTTTAATGGTTATTATGCCAGTTCGTTCATCTGCGCGTCATTGACAGCCACTGCTGCCATATTGACAATATCCGAGACATCATCTGCGCGCTGCAGCACATGAATGGGTTTTTTCATTCCCATAAGGATGGGGCCCACAGCAACGGCATTTCCCAATTTGGCAAGCATCTTATAGGTAATATTACCTGATTGCAGGTCCGGAAAGATAAAAACATTTGCATCCCCTCTGAGGTTGGAGAAGGGATATTGACTTTTGACAATTTCCGGATCCAGGGCAACATTAGCCTGAATTTCCCCGTCTACCGTCAGCTCCGGAGCCCGTTCCTTAACCAGTTCGGTTGCTTTTTTCACTTTCTGGGTTAATGGATGCTGGGCACTGCCGAAGTTGGAAAAGGAGAGCATGGCAACGCGTGGCGTGATGTCAAAACGCTGTGCCTGTTCAGCTGCCAAGATGGCGGTTTCCGCCAGTTCTTCTGCGGTCGGTTCAATGGTAACGGTGGTATCGGCGCAAAAAACCACCTCTTTTTTGAACACCATCATGTACAGGCCATGCACCTTAGACAAGCCGTCCTTTTTACCAACCACTTCTATGGCCGGCAGGATGACATCAGGATAATGGGCATTGATGCCGGAAAGCAGGGCGTCCGCATCTCCTTGTTCCACCATGATGGCGCCGAAATAATTTCCATCCTCCTGCAGACGGCGACGGGCATCATAGCGTGTCATGCCCTTGCGTTGGCGCTTGGCAAAGAGCACTTCCGAATACGCGTTAAGTTTTTCACTTTTACGAGGATTGATGATTTCCGTTCCCCGCAGCTCAATATTGAGAGCATTGGCCTTTTCGCGGATGACTTTTTCTTCGCCAATAAGAATCGGGATGGCTATCCTTTCGTCCAGGAGTACCTGTACGGAACGCAGGATTTTATCTTCTTCACCTTCCGGAAAGACCACTCGTTTAGGTGCCGCTTTTGCTTTGTTGATCATGGTACGCATGATCTCTTTTGAGCGCCCCTGCAATGCTTCCAGGTGTTCGGTGTATTTCTCCATGTCCAGAATGGGCCTGCGGGCGACACCGGAATCCATGGCTGCCTGGGCAACGGCGGGTGCCATGCGTAACAAGACCCGGGGATCAAAAGGTTTGGGTAGAAGATATTCACGCCCGAATTTGATTTCACTGTTGCCATAGGCACGGCGTACGGAATCGGGAACATCTTCTTTTGCCAGTTGGGCAAGGGCATGAACTGCCGCCAGTTTCATCTCATCATTAATGGAGCTGGCATGGGTGTCCAACGCGCCACGGAAGAGAAAAGGAAAACACAAGACATTGTTTACCTGGTTGTTATAGTCAGAACGTCCGGTGCCAATGATAACGTCATCACGCACTTTTTTTGCCTCGTTCGGCGTGATCTCCGGATCAGGATTGGCCATGGCAAAAACAATCGGGTCTTTGGCCATGACGCGCAGCATGTCGGCGGTCAGCGCCCCTTTGACCGAAACCCCGAAAAAAATATCCGCACCTTTCATGGCATCTTCAAGGGTACGGGCATCCGTTTGTGCTGCCAAGCGTTCTTTATACGGGTTCATACCCACGGTGCGACCTTTATATATAACACCCTTGGAATCGCAGAGGATCAACTTTTTTTTGTTAACACCCATGGAAATTAACAGGTTGGCGCAGGCAATCCCGGCGGCTCCGGCCCCGTTAAAGACAATTTTGATCTCTTCGATCTTTTTTTCCACGAGTTCAAGGGCATTGATCATGCCCGCTGCGGCAATAATCGCCGTTCCGTGCTGGTCATCATGGAACACCGGGATGTTCATGGTTTTTTGCAGCGCTTCTTCGATATAAAAGCATTCCGGCCCTTTGATATCTTCCAAATTGATACCGCCAAAGGTCGGTTCAAGCAACTGTACTGTACGGATCAATTCGTCGGGATCTTTGGTGTTCAGTTCAATATCAAAAACATCAATGTCGGCAAAACTCTTGAACAGGACGCCTTTCCCCTCCATAACCGGCTTAGCTGCAAGCGGGCCGATATCTCCAAGGCCGAGCACTGCCGTTCCGTTGGAAACAACAGCGACAAGATTTCCCTTGGTGGTATATTCATAAGCCATATCCGGCTCTTTTTCAATTGCCAGACAGGGTTGCGCAACACCTGGGCTGTAGGCAAGAGACAGGTCTCTGCTTGTTGCGCATGGTTTGGTGGTGATGACTTCAATTTTACCCTTACGGCCACTCCGGTGATATTCCAGGGCATCAATGAATTTTGACATTGTTTATTCCTTTAAATATAGGTAAATAGCAGTCTATTTAACGCAGGATTTAGGGCAGAAAAAGAGGTATTATGTATTTTTTATATTAGGGCTATTTCTAATATAGATTAATTTTACATATAAAACAAACAGCAACTCAAAATAAAAACAGACTTTTTAAACTTAAAACCGATTAAATAAAAAACAACCCGAAAACAGGTCGGCTAAAAAGGCTTGACACGAACGGCCCGCTTAATTAGGTATGTAGCCAATACCTGATGTACAACATAAGGAAACATAGGAATTACCGGAAACTGCCGTTTTTTTTACTTTTATATATATTTTTAGACGCGTCTTTTTCAGACCCTCTGCACGGGGAGCCTTGATGTAGACCTTTTAAGAGAGAACAAAGGATCTTAAACCATTGGCGGACCGGAAACCGGGAAAGCCCATGGTTTTTTTTGCCGAAAAAATTTAATGATAAAGGAAGAGTTACCATGAAACAAAAACACCTTGTACTTGCAATGCTTGTCACTATCCTGTCGATATTTCTGGTATCAGGGGCCATGGCGGCAGACGTTTACAAAATCGGTGGCATTTTTTCGGTCACCGGAAGTGCCTCGTTTTTGGGAGATCCTGAAAAGAAAACTATGGAAATGGTGGTTGAACAGATCAATGCTGCCGGCGGCATTGACGGACACATGCTTGAGGCGGTGATCTATGACTCCGAAGGAGATCCTGCCAAAGCCGTATCCGCCGTAAACAAACTGATCCACAAGGATCAGGTCATCGCCATCATCGGTCCCTCCACCACACCGACTACCCTTGCCATTGTCAATTTCACTAAGAGGGCCAAAGTGCCTTTGATCAGCTGTGCCGCCGGCATTAAAATTACCACTCCGGTGGATCCCTGGGTATTCAAAACCGCCCAGAGCGATTTGCTGGCCGTGGCAGCCCTATACCAGCAGATGCAAGCCGCCGGCATTAAAAAAATCGGCATACTCACAGTCTCCAATGCCTATGGTGAAAGCGGGAAATTACAGCTTTTGGAACAGGCCGAAAAATTCGGTATTCAAATCATCTTAAGTGAAAGTTTTGGCGACAAAGATACCGATACCACTACCCAGCTGGCTAAAATCAAGGCCGCATGATTTAGAAAGAGCATTGACNNGACATTCCGCTGTACCAGAGCCACGGGGTTGGATCACCCAAATTCATTGAACTTGCCGGAGATGCCGCTGACGGCAACATCCTGCCCACGGGCAAAATTCTTGTGACCAGCCTTTTAGATGATTCCGACCCCCAGAAGAAAGTACTTGAAGATTATCAAACCGCGTATGGAAATAAATATTCCGCAGCCGTATCAGGATTTGGCGGGTATGCATATGATGCCGTGAAGCTTCTGGCCGGTGCATTAAAAGGCAGCGGCGGAGATAAGGAAAAAATCCGGGACAATCTGGAAGCCACCAAAGGTTACGTGGGGGCCACAGGAGAATTCAACTTCACTCCCGAGGACCATAATGGCCTATCCCCGGCTGCATTTGTCATGGTGAAAATCAAAAACGGCACCTGGACCCTGTTAAAATAATATGCAAGAAATTGTCCAATATTTGTTTTCAGGTATTACCACCGGCGCCGTATACGCCGTGATCGCCGTGGGGCTGTCCATGCTTTACAGCTCCACGGAGCTGATCAACTTTGCGCACGGGGAGTTTGTCATGATCGGGGCGCTTGCCATGGTGACGCTGTGGGTGCGCTTAAGCCTGCCCCTGCCCCTGGCCGTGGCAGGCGCTGTGGCAGCCGGCTGTATCCTTGGGCTTGTATTTGAACGGCTTGCCATCCGTACGGCCCGAAATCCTAAACCGATTACCCTGATTATTATTACAGTGGGGGCAGGCATTTTCCTGAAAGGCGCGGCCATGATTGTCTGGGGAAAAGACCCTTTCAGCATGCCCTCGTTTTCAAGCCATGAATCCATTGAAATTTTTGGTGCTGCCCTTCTGCCGCAGAGCATCTGGATTGTTACAGCCGCCCTGGTGCTGGCAGGCGGTATCCATCTGTTCCTGAAACAGACGCTCACCGGCAAAGCCATGGTGGCCTGTGCCGTCAACAAAAAAGCGGCCTGGCTCTCCGGCATCCCGTCGGAAAAAATGGGGATTCTGGCCTTTGGCATCAGCGCAGGCTGCGGGGCGGTGGCAGGGATCTTCATTGCCCCCATTACCATGAGCTCCTATGACATGGGCACCATCCTCGGGCTGAAAGGGTTTTGTGCCGCTATGATCGGGGGGCTTGGCAGCCTGTGGGGGGCCTTTGCCGGCGGACTGCTTCTGGGCATTCTGGAATCCTTGGGTGCAGGTCTCATATCGTCAGGTTTAAAAGATGCCATAGCTTTTGTGCTCCTGCTTCTGATTCTCTACATCCGGCCGGGCGGACTGTTTGCGGCCAAAGAGGCCAAGCGGTTTTAGATGATGACGGATAAAAATAAATATATCTGGATTGAATACTTAGGCTTTATCTGTGCCGTCTCTGCCTTTGGACTTGTCACGGAAAACACCTATTATCTTCAGATCATGACCTTTATCGGGATCAACACCCTCCTAGGATTAGGCCTTAACATGCTCATGGGGTACACCGGCCAGGTCTCTTTATGCCATGCCGCTTTTTACGGCATCGG
>NZ_DDYV01000146.1:0-2130 GCF_002348205.1 Desulfobacter sp. UBA2225
GACGAGGCGGCTGTCGCCGGATGGGTGGAGAATCCCTACTGGCAGTATTTCTGCGGAGGGACCTTCTTTGAACATAAGCCCCCCATTGACCCGTCGAGCATGTCGAGATTCAGAGGCCGGCTGAAAAAGGCCGGGCTGTGGGAATTCCTGGAAGAGATGATCCGTACAGGACTTCGGTGAGGCTCGCCAAAAAGAGGAGACTCGAGGGGTCAACAGGATACGGCGGCACACGAGGGGCAGGTGCGGTTATCCAGCCTTGAATGCTGCTCCGGCCCGCAGCCTGATTCTCAGCCTTTTCCGCCGGGAAACAGCCGCCCCCTTGCCGACCTGGAAAGATGCAAATCCCTATTCACTAAAAAAGGGGAACAGCGTGATGGCGATGCGCTTTCAGCATCACAGGGGAGCCCCTTCGGGGTCGGGCAAGGGCGCGAAGTAGGTGTTTTTGATGCGATAATAGTTGCGCATGAGGAATGTCAGCGGCCTGCGGACGGGATAGAGATTCCTGCGAAAGAAGGTCAGGCGGTTCAGCTTGTCGAACCCTTCCCGCATGTCGGCGGCATCCCATGAAACCGTATCGCCCTGTCGGGGAAAATTCCAGGTGTTGAATTGCCGAGCCAGCTGCTCGGTGCGGAAAACCGCTTCGAAATGAAGCGGGCCCTTTATGATCAGAGGCTTCATCAGGGAGCCGCCGGCTACCGCCTCCGCCGCGGTGCGGCGAAGCCTTTCCCTTCCCTCGGCCAGATACCGCCGGCTTTTTTCGCCGGAGGTATAGGCGGCCTTGCTTTTATCCACGGTTACGGCCTTGGCCCAGGGCAAGACTCTCAGGGCCTGTTCGACGGCCACGTCTTCGCCCGAGACGAAACCGATGGGGATACCGAGCTCCCCGAGATAGCCTCCGTAGATGTCCATCTCCCCCACTGCGGCGCCGTTCAGTCTCAGCTCGGAGAAAACCCCGTAATGGGTATGTGGGAAAAAGGCGTCCGGCGTGCCCGAAGCGGCGTGGATGGCGACATACAGTATCAGGTCCAGACCGGTCACGTCACCGAACAGGGAGGGCTCGACATAATGGCCGCCGATGTACTCCGCCCTGGGGTCCAGCCGGTTTATCAGGCAGTTGAAGCCGACCTCATGGTTATCCTTGACCGTGACCCTTGCCGCGCCGCCGTCAAAGGCCCCGCGGACCACGTGATTCACATCCTCTGTCAGGCAGATCCTGCCGTACTGCCATTCCCGGGTTCCCATCCGGCACTGCCGCATGCGCCAAATCCCAAAGCTTCCCTCGATATCCGCAAAAACGCCTACATACATAGGTCGTGCTCCTGTGTTTCAAGCTCTGCAGGGAAGGTCTGCATCCATAGCCATTTCTCAGGGATGAAGAGGTTGGAACTTCATTGTTCATCCCACCCAGGTAATCAAGTTATCCACAGGCTCACGTTCCGAGCGGACGAGGTTGGCCGGAAAATCTTGGTCCGGATATCCCATGGCAATAGCAATCACCAGGCGCTTTGTCTCTGGGATCCCTGTATGCTCGCGAAAGACCTCCGGGTACAAGATTCCCTGGTCCTCGATGCAGGTCCCAAGTCCGAAATGCAGGGCTGCCAGGCAGATGTTCTGCATCACCGCACCGATATCAAGCAAAGGCCCTGATTCGGTCAATGCCTTGTCGCACACAATGACAACAGCCACAGGGGCATCGAAAAACCTGAAGCCTCTTTCAAACCACCAGGCCCGTTTCTCCTTGTCTTCCCTGGGGATATCCATGGCCTTGAACAGCCGTTTTGCCAGTTCTACCTGACGTTCCTTGTAGACGCCCTCCATGGGCCATCCCACCACCAGGTGATCCGGTTGCATGGCTGCACCGTTCTTGAGCTTTTCAACAACCCCTGCCCTGATCCGGTCCAGTTTCTCACCTGTTGCCACAACAAACTCCCATGGCTGGGTATTCATAGCCGATGGCGCCCAGCGTGCGATGTTCAGGATTTCCTTGATAACATCTCTTGACACCGGTCTGGATGTAAATGCCCGGACACTTCTTCGGAGATATATGCCTTCCACCAAATCCATCTCGCCTGCTCCTTTATTCAGATCGTTTTCAAGTCTGCCTCTTTTATTAGCAATAAGGATGATGCC
>NZ_DDYV01000146.1:2144-4097 GCF_002348205.1 Desulfobacter sp. UBA2225
TTTCGTTTCAGCCGAACGAAAAGCTAAGCCGGAGCGGCCCACGGGGCCGCAATCGGCTTGAGCGCCTTGTTATACACTCATATTAAATTGCCTCAAAATTACGGAATATTTCTATTATCTCTTGGAATGGATTCGTTTTTATCTCCTCTGCCTTCTTGATGTATAAGGTTTTGAGACGTCCCTCCTGAATTTTGGCATCACTACAGAAAATTTTAAATATTTGTTTACCAGGTATGTCATTTTTCCAATCTGCGCTATCAGCATCAAGACTGGCCAGCAGAGTGTTATAAGTGTTTTCAATATAACTTTTTAATTGTTCCCCTTCAATGCCTTTTACAATGCGTTCTTGTTCAACATTTCTACGTTCCAGCACCTTTGTTGATAGGTCTTCTAACGATTTTGAATGACAATCATCAGGCATTATATCGAGGTTCCCTACGCTCTCTCTAAAATATTTAGATGCTATTAATGCTGTCGCATATGAAATTCGAGAACGTGCAATTTCACGAAGTTTGTTTCTTATTTGCAGGGGATCACATAGCCATGATTCTGGTGGTTCCATTTCTTTAAATATTGCGGACAAAATATTTTCATCAAGAAAATAATTTTCAAGATGATATTTAGATAAGGACTGGAATCTTCCTTTTGAATCTGCAACGAGCTTGGCACTATCATAATTGGAAGGTAGCGCATCACGATCGGCGAGCATAAAGAATTGGACACCCCAGATTGAACGATCAAGTATTTGTGACAAAATAACATGAAATGATTTAATGGTGCTTTTCCCAGCGCTTGGCAAAAGTACCAAGTTTGAAAATCTATTTTTTAGCAAATGCGTATAAGTTTGTTTGTCAAGACTTGAATCGTTGCCTTCAATCAGGACTATTTTTTTCCCAAGTGAAACAATTCCAATGGAATGTCCTAGCCTTTGAAGAGCATCATTCGTTTCATCGTCAGCTTTTACTAATATTGCTTGATTAGCACCATTATTTTTTGGGGGTGATATAAAAATTACAGAATCGTCTAAAGTTGATGAAATAATGTCTGGTGAGTGCGTGCATAGAATGAATTGATTGCTTTTGCCTACCGTTTTGAGAGTACTAATTAGCTTATGCGATAATTCTGGATGCAAATGAAGTTCTGGTTCATCAAAAAATATAATGCAGTGAGATGGCTTGCGAAGTATAAAATCAAATGTTATATTAAGCACTTCCCTCTCTCCAGAACTTAATGTGTTAATATCAAAAGTATTTCCATTAAGGGAATAATATAATGTTTGGTTTGTAACGTCTGCTTTCTCAAGAGTTTTGGGGCCTAATAATTGGAAGAATGCTTCTTTAAAGGGTTCAAGCGGATCTAAGAAATCGAGGTTCATTGAAGCATAACCTTCGTTTTTCAGCTTTATTGCTGTACTTGCTATAGACGTCTTTTGGTTCTGAATTTTTTTAAATATTGCGTGTAAAGTATCTTGGAAACGATTCTGCAATCCTCCACAGGCAATATTCCACGATACTTGTTCAACCCAAGGGTCAGGGGTATCCCATGTAAAGGCATAGGGCTTAATTTTCTGGATGCTTCTGTCACTCTCATAATATAAAATGCTATTAACAAAATTTCTTCTTAATCTATTTTGTTGAAGAGTAGTTTTCAGAAGTTTAATATCGTTTGCATCTGAGGTATTTAATATTTTTTTATTCCATGCAGATTCTTCTGTCTTATCAGTTGCAACGATAATGAAAATAATATTTGGATTATTAAAATTTTGCAGGTATTGTAGCAATGAACTGATGAGTCTCGTTTTTCCAACGCCATTTGATCCCGCTATAACGACAAGATCGGATAAATTTTCGACTTCGAAATTTTCTACCGGTGGGATATTTTTTGCGTGTATTGCATGAATTCTCATATGAAGGTTCCTTAGTTTTTTTGTATAACGCCCGGCTGAGCCGAGCC
>NZ_DDYV01000255.1:0-18650 GCF_002348205.1 Desulfobacter sp. UBA2225
TTTCCTGGCATTTATAACAGGTCAGGCAGTTCCAAACAATGGAGGCATCCTTTGCCAGTTCGGCTTGCCCCAGAACAAGGGCATGGATGACCTGGTGGGGTGCTGATCCGAACTCCCGGGTTTCGCCTGTAACACCGACCACCGGGCATGAGTTGGTACAGGTCAGGCAAGTGTAACAGTTTGAAAACGTAGCCGCCTGGAAGGATTTTTTCAAGGACTGAACCACAGGGTTTTTCCCGGGTTTGAGCACCACAGGGGTTTTCACTCCGGCTTTTTCAGACTGATGTTTTTCGCAAAGTTCCCTTATCCGGATAACGGGATCCGGAAGAAACTCCTCCGCCAATTGCGCTCTGGTTTCCTTCCAGATATCCTGCAGGTTCATTCCGGCAGTACAGACCTGGGAACATTTGTTGCACATGGTGCAAAGAAAACTGCCCTGGGAAAAGGCATCCCTTGATTCCTTATCCATTGCCCGGCCCCACGCCCACTCCCGGATGCGGATTACACGTTCCGAAGGAAACACCCATTGGTTATTAAAGATTTCAAATAAAGGCCCCACGGCACAATGGCTGGTGCAGGTGCCGCACTGGATGCAGGCGGAAAGATCAAAGACCCGGCGGGTGGCTTTGTTTTCATCGCGTTTTATTTGTTGTCCTGCAAGTCCTGAAATAATAAGGCTTATCGGAGTTGTCAGGATATGCCGGAATTTACTGAAAGGCAGGTAGGCCAAGCCCAGAAAACAGCTTAAAAAGTGGATATTCAGTAATAGTAAATCCAGGCGGTTCCTGTTGAAAAAACCGGCAACAGGTGTCATGGCAATGGAAACAGGATAGGATACAAAGGCCCACCTTGGGTTGGAATGGCAGGCTGCACAATTGTCTTCATTGACCAGCCATCCTTCTTCCATAAGTTCCGGGGTGACCGGGATGGTCTCCCCGGGGAAATGGACATTAAATTCTTCCTGCCAGACGGCCTTAAGCGCCGGGAGTTCTTCATCGTCATCCATGGCGCCATATTCATCCACCATGTCGTAAAACACACCCGAAGAAATGATTTTGGCAGCTTCCAGGCCAAAACCGGATATCATGATGACTGCAAGCAGGACGATTGCCAGGTAATCATGGTGCTTGCTGATTTGTTTTAATCGAAAATTGGTTTTCCTGCGATATACGGCAATCCCCACCCCCGCCATCACCATTACACCGGCCATATTCCGAAGCGCCAGGAACGGGGTCAGGGTGGATTGGTAATCTGAGAAAATCACTTCGCTGACATAGCCTTCAAGGGCATGGAAAAACAATAACCCAAAAAATCCCCAGTAGATACAGATGTGCATAAACCACTTCAGGGGATCCTGACGCATTAGCGGCACTTGAAACACTACATTCAGAATGACTGTCTTGAAAAGATTAAACATTTGAACAGGTGAAACCAGGATACCGAACAGGCTCGACAAAAAAGCTTTTATTCGGTCTGCCGTAGTGAATTCAGCCCGGTCCGGTCCGATATTTAACCGAAAATATCCAATGATCCTGTAAATGATTCCGATGAGGAATACTGCCAACGCAATAAAAAAACTCCAAGTATACAGCATTGTTCCAATCCAATCTAAAATTGTCAAAATGCAAAAACAAAAAAGTTTATCTTTATTGTAATTAATCCAATATGTCAAACCTGTTTTTTATAGCAATTCAAATATTTGGCAAAATTAAGGTTAAAAATCATAAAAATATAATTTCAGTCAACGAGATTTGAGTCCGTCACGACATGCTTGAGTAGAAATGGGGATTTTGAAAAATAAGTGTAAAAACAGTACCTTTTCCGGGAATGGATTCAAAATCAATCATGCCGTCATAGGTGTCCACAATCCTGTGAATAATTGAAAGCCCAAGTCCTGTGCCATCACTTTTAGTGGTGAAAAACGGATCAAAAATATGGGGGGCATTTTTTTTGTCAATGCCCAGACCTGTATCCTGAATAGTCAGATAAATGCGTTTGTGTTTAGGCGAATACAAGGAGATTGTAATTTTTCCTTTCCCTTCAATGGATTCAGCTGCGTTTTTAATCAGATTCCATAAAATCTGCTGCAGATGTACCCTATCCATATACACATACAGATCCCTTTCAATCCTGGTGACAATATTGATTCTGCTATGCCAGGCCGGTGTATTGTCAAACAAGGTTTTTACATCATCAATTGCCTTGGAAAGATCAATCAATTCTGCATTGGTCCGGGCGGGTTTTGAAATCAGTCGAATATCGGTGACGATCTGTTTGAGGCGATCTGTTTCCCGTAAAATAATCTGCATCAGTTTATCATTTTCCCCTGTTGGTGCCATTTGATGCCTTAGCATCTGTATAGACCCTGACAAAGAGGCCAAAGGGTTTTTAATCTCATGGGCAATTCCTGACACCAGCTCATCCACAGTCGCCATTTTTTCCACACGTTTTAAATGCTCCTGGGCGATTTTAAGATCTTTTCTGGCTGTTTTAAGCTGCAGAGAAAGAATACCGCTTAACGCTGCCGTGGCAAAACAGGCTGAAATAATAATCACAATCCGGTAGAGGATATGATGCTGGTCCACCACCAGAGCAAGGGATTGATTTTCCGACAACGGGGCAATGATATTATGATACTCAAGCTCAATGAGAAAACCATATTGAACACTTGATGCCAAAGCCACTAAAAAGCTACCCCCGGCAAGCAACAGCATGGCGGCATAGATGATGACCAATAGATATAAAAAAGTAAAAATACTATGATAGCCGCCGGTAACAAAAACAATGGCCGTGACGATAAACGTATCTATAATTATCTGAGTATAGGCAAGCGCATACAGGTATTTTTCTTGGCAAAGCCAGACAAAATAAACCAAAGACAGGCCAAGGATGGTGCCGGAAATTTTGTAAAGGGACAAAAAAGATGGGTCCCTTTGGCCGGGCAGAGCGCTATCTGAAAAAAAAAGGGTGGAAAACACCAGCACCAGTGCGAATACGGCCCTGGCCAGCACAACCCACTTGCTCTGAACGAACAGTTCCCGGCTTCTGCGGAACAAAAAATCAGAGCTATCCAACTGCGGCAGCCATTGAAAAAATCGGCAGGTACATGGCAATAACAAGACCACCGACCACGACACCTAAAAATACAAGCATGAAAGGCTCAATCATGTCCGTCAGATTTTTTACGGCCTGATCCACTTCATCATCATAAAAATCTGCTATTTTGGTCATCATTACATCCAAGGCTCCGGTGGATTCACCCACTGCGATCATTGAGCAGACCATGGATGGAAAGACCCCGCTCTCCAGTAAGGGATCTGCCATGGACCTGCCTTCGGAAATGCCGACCTTGACATCAGATATGGCAAATTCAATGATTTTATTGCCGGCGGTTTTACCTACAATATCCAGGGCTTCAAGAATGGATACCCCGGATGACATCATGGTGGCGGTGGTGCGGGTAAATTTTGCCACGGCCACCTTTCGGATCAAAAGCCCGATGACAGGCAGACGTAAAAACAGGTCATCGAGAAAAATTCGACCCTTTTTTGATTTATACGTTTGTCTGAAGAGAAAAACTGCACCAATCACTCCCAGGATTATCCATATTATATGCCCCACCACAAAATTGCTTAACGTCACAACCATCTGGGTAGGGATCGGCAGCGCCGAGCCCATGTCGCTAAACATTTTTTCAAATACCGGTATAACAAAGACGAGGATCACACCAACCACGATAACTGCCACAGCCAACGTAATGGCCGGATAAGTCATGGCCCCCTTGACCTGCTTTTTGAGTTTTGCCATTTTTTCGGCATAGGCTGATAAACGCTGTAAAATGACATCAAGAATACCGCCGGCCTCCCCTGCGGAGATCATGTTGATAAAAAGCTCATTAAAAGTTTTTGGATATTTTTTCAGTGCATCGGCAAAGGTTTCTCCGGATTCAACAGACTCTTTAATATGCTTAAGCTGCTTTTTAAATGTGGGATTTTCCTGCTGGGAATACAAAATATCCAAGCATTGCAGAAGGGGCAGGCCCGCATCAATCATGGTTGAAAACTGTCGTGCGAAAATGATGATGTCACTCTCTTTTACCTTGGGCGCAAGAAAGGAGATGTTTTCAAATATATCTTTTGGCTTTTTACGGACTCTTGTCGGAGTTATTTTGCGACGTTCCAAGCTCGTCCGGACCTGTTCCGGCGTTTCAGCTTCCATCTCCCCTTTGATCCTTCTGCCTTTGGGGTTCTTTCCCTTCCACTCGTAAATGATTGCCATATTCATTCCTTCATAATTTTATAAGAAAATTATGAGTATTGAGTAGTGAGATTTAAAACAAGCTGTTTTCTCAATACTCAATACTCACTACTCACATCTTTCATTGTTTGTTGTGTCCGTCAAGACATGGCCGTTATATAGAATAGTGGCCGTCCAGTGGCGACCATTATTTTGCGATGTAACTCCAGGGATTGTCAGAACATTGTAAATTCAATACAGATATACTATATAAATTTGCAAAGTGCATTTCAACAGGAGTTATTCGGTGCCCCCAAAAAAACAGGAAATTTCCCCCAAAACGGTCATAACCAGCCATGTGAATTCTGATTTTGATGCCATTGGCGCCATGCTTGCCGCACAAAAGCTGTATCCGGAAAGTGTAATTATTTTTCCCGGCTCCCAGGAGAAAAATCTCAGGGACTTTTTCGTTCACTCCATGGGATATCTGTTCAATATGGCAGACCCTGCTACGATTGACTTCTCCAACACCCAGCGACTTGTTATCGTCGATACCCGGCAAAAAAGCCGCTTGTCCGGCGTTGAACGGCTCCTGGAAAAACCCAATCTTATCATTGACATTTACGATCATCATCCCTCTTTTCCTGATGAAATCAAAGGGACTTATGACCTGTCAAAGCCATATGGGGCCACCACCACCATCATGTGTGAACTGCTTCGTGAAAAAAAAATCAGTATCAGCAGTGATGAGGCCACGGTTATGGCACTTGGCATTTACGAGGATACCGGCAGCTTTACCTATGCCTCTACAACCCGGGCGGATTTCGAACAGGCAGGCTTCCTGATCTCCTGCGGCGCATGCCTATCAACCATTTCGAGCCTTGTGGTCAAGGAGATGAAGACAGAACAGGTCACCTGGCTTAACGAATTGATCAATGAAATGACAACCATTGCCGTCAACGGCATCCAGATCCATCTATCCGCCATTGCAGCATCCCATTACATTCCTGATCTTGCTTCCATTGTTCAAAAAATTGTCAGAATGGAAAATATAGACTGTTTTTTTGCACTGGTGCTGATGGGATCCAAGGTGCATATCATTGCCCGAAACCGTCTACATGAGCTGGATGTGGGTAAAATACTGGGCTCCCTTGGCGGGGGAGGCCATTTTTATGCGGCATCCGCCAAGGTGGAAAACCAGACCCTTCCCCAGGTTGAAATGCGTTTGATGGAACTTATCGAACAGCAGATCAGACGTGTGCGTGTGGCAAAAAAATTAATGTCCAGTCCGGCCATCACCATCACCGCTGATCAATCGTGCCTGGAAGCAACGCAGCGAATGATTCGATATAATGTCAACACCCTGCTTGTCCTTGATTCACAAACAACTGAATACTTAGGGTATATTACCCGCCATGTGGCCGAAAAAATAATACATCATAAACTTGGGGATCAGCCTGTTGTCGACTATTTTGAACCTGATGGCCAAAGTGTCGGTCTCTCCTGCGATCTGGCTGAAATTGAACAAAAAGTTATTGATTTAAAGCAGCGGGTCGTTCCGGTAATCGAAAATCGGGTCATTGTCGGCGTTATCACACGCACAGACCTTTTAAATTTTCTGGTGGAACATAACCGGGAGGTTGTCCTGAGTGAGAAACGAGATATTGCGGCCCTGAAACCCCGGACAAGATACGTGGGAAATCGTCTAAAAAACCATTTGAACCAGCGTGTACGCACCCTGCTGTCCGACATTGGCAATGCCGGAGACACTTTGGGTGTAGAAGTCTTTGTGGTTGGAGGATTTGTCCGGGACCTGATGCTGGAACGGCCCATTGAAGATGTGGATGTGGTGGTGGAGGGAGACGGTATCACTTTTGCCCGTTATTTTGCGTCAATGCATCATTGCAGACTGCACCAGCACCTTAAATTCAATACCGCCGTTATCATTTTTGAGGACGGGTTTAAGGTTGACGTGGCCTCTGCCCGGCTTGAATATTATGCAACACCCGCAGCACTACCCGTAGTGGAGAACTCCTCTATTAAGATGGACCTTGCCAGAAGGGATTTTACCATCAATACCCTTGCCATTTCCCTGAACACGGAGACTTTTGGCACGCTCATTGACTATTTTGGGGGGGGCAGGGATATTAAAGATAAAATCATCCGGATTATCCATAATCTAAGCTTTATTGAAGACCCCACCCGGATTTTCAGGGCAATCAAATTCTCCAACAGGTTTGGATTCAGGATCGGAAAAGTTACCGCCAACCTTATCGGAAACGCCTTAAGTGTCGGTGCCGTAAAACATTTAAGCGGACTGCGAGTGCTTTCGGAACTCAAACAAATTTTCGGAGAAGACAATCCTTTGCCGGCATTGGAAACTATGGCGGATTACGGACTGGACAAGGTGATTCATCATGAGTTGAAATTAACCGATGCCAGCTGTGCCTTATTTGAATCCGTGGGTAAAACCCTGGCATGGCATGATCTTTTGTATTCAGATGATGTCTATCCAAGGTGGGCGGTTTACTTCATGGCGTGGCTTCACGGGTACACCTTCAAGGTAAGCAGCCAGATCGCGGACAGGCTTATGTTCCCCTTAAAGGAAAGAGAGCTGCTTCTTGAGCAACGCATCAAGGCAGAACAAAGTATCCGGCTTATTGAGAAAAGCTATCCGGTCTCAAATCAGCAAATGTACTGGTGGCTGATCCCTTTTAAAACCGAATGCCTTTTATTCATGCTGGCATTAACTAAGAACGAATCGGTGCGCAAAGCCATTTCCCATTTTTATACACACCAGCGGAAGACTCATCCGTTGATCGGGGGAAAAGAGATTAAATCCGTCGGTATAAAGCCGGGGCCGGTTTACAGCACGATTCTTAATAAAATTATTGACGAAAAGCTGGACGGCAAATTGAATACCATGGAACAGGAAATTGAATTTGCCAGGCACTATGCCATAGAAAACAATCTAATTTGATGGTGCTTGAAAAAGGAGCGACTTGAAAAAAAAGAGGGATTCTGATAATTCCCTTGCTTTTGCATAACACTAATTAACCCTTTAGGAATATAAATGAAAAACGCAGATTATTTAACCGGTATTACCACCTCGGGTACGCCTCACCTTGGCAATTATGTAGGAGCTATTCGTCCGGCTGTTGAATCCAGCAAAAACCCTGCCCTGACATCCTATTATTTTCTGGCAGATTACCACTCTCTGATCAAAAATCATGATCCGAAAAAACGAAAGGCATCCACCCTTGAAATCGCAGCGGCCTGGATTGCCCTAGGGTTGGATTACAATAATTGTGTATTTTACCGGCAATCTGATATTCCCGAAATTCCCGAACTTACCTGGATTTTAACCTGTCTGACCGCCAAGGGGCTGATGAACCGTGCCCATGCATATAAGGCCGCTGTTCAGGAAAATGAGGAGCAGGAAAGAAAAGATCCGGACCAGGGGGTTACAATGGGTCTTTTTTCCTATCCCATTCTCATGGCAGCCGACATTCTCATGTTCAATGCCGCCAAGGTACCTGTTGGAAAGGATCAGGTCCAGCACCTTGAAATGACAAGGGATATTGCCGCAAGATTCAATCACACCTACAAGGAACTGTTTGTGCTGCCCGAGGTGGTTGTGGATGAAACCGCAGCCGTGCTCTCCGGCCTTGACGGGCGCAAGATGAGCAAAAGCTACAATAACTTTATTCCGCTGTTTGATACGGAAAAACGGCTGCGCAACATGATCATGAAGATCCAGACCAATTCCCTGGGACCCGATGAACCCAAAGATCCGGATACCTGCACGTTGTTTTCAATTTACCGGGCATTCGCCACACAGGAGCAGACCAAAGACCTGGCCCGGCGATATAGAGAAGGCATTGCCTGGGGCGCCATGAAACAGGAGTTGTTTGAATACATCAACGATATTTTAAAGGAACCCAGACAGCGGTATGAAGAATTGATCGCCAATCCCAAAGATATCGAAGATATTCTGAAAAAAGGAGCGACTCGGGCCAGGGAATATTCGGTACCCTTCCTGGATAAAGTTAGAAAGTGCGTGGGTATTCAATCATTGTCTTAATTTTTCCACCTCTTGTTCGGTGAGATAGCGCCATTTTCCGGCGGGCAAACTACCAAGGCGGATATTGGCCATGCGGATCCGTTTGAGCATGGCCACCTGATTGCCGGTTTTGCCCACCATTTTACGAATCTGGCGGTTTAACCCCTGTTTTAAAACAATTTTAAATCCGTTTTCAGAAACCCTGCAGACCTTGGCCTGCCGGGTTTTTTTTCCATCTATCACCATGCCTTCGGCCATGGCAGCCAGATCCTGGTCGCTGACAGGCCGCACAGCAAACACCAGATACTCTTTTTCATGGTCATGGGAGGGATGGGATAACCGGTTATGCAAGTCACCGTCATCGGTCAGTAAAACAAGCCCCTCTGAATCCTTATCCAATCGCCCCACAGGATAGACCCTCTTTTTTACCGGCACAAGGTCCAGGATGACTTTTGCATTTTTCTGGGAGCAGGTTGTGACTACCCCTTTGGGTTTATTTACGGCAAGATAGGTATATTCGCGGTTTTTGTCCGACGTATAGTGAAGCTGCTTACCGTCAAGACAGATCTTTTCCTTTACCGGATCTGCCCGGGTGCCCAGTTCTTTTACAATAACCCCGTTCACCGAAACCCTGCCCTCAAGGATAAGGCTCTCGGCCCTTCTACGCGAACAAAGCCCGCAATGGGCTAAAATTTTCTGTAGTCGGATGCCTTGCGCCGTTTCAGGATCTATAATCTGCATTAATTTTCACATAGTTTTCACTGAAGTCACAGAACAGGAAATGATCTTGGCCATCTCCAAGATTGAGATCCAGGACAATGCTGATTTCATCCTTTTTCATTATCTCTGCTGCTTTTTCTTCAGCCCCTTTACCCTGCCACTGTCCGTTTTGAACCAGCAGGATATCACCAAAATACAAATCCATTTTATTTTGATCCACTGTGGCCCCGGATCTTCCGGCCGCCGCAGTGATTCGCCCCCAGTTTGGGTCCTGGCCGTAAATGGCTGTTTTGGTCAGGGGGGAATGGGCAATGGCTTCGGCCGCTGCAAATGCATCCTGTTGGGTCAATGCGCCTTTAACCGTGATGGATGCAACTTTTGTAGCACCCTCTCCGTCTTTGACAACCTTTTTGGCAAGCTCATAGCAGACCTCATCTAAAACCGCTTGGAATACCCCAAAGGATTCATCATTGTCGATCACTGCCTGCCCTGCCCCGTTGGCCATACATACAAGGGTGTCGTTTGTGCTGGTATCCCCGTCCACTGTAATCCGGTTAAAGGAACGGGATGCGGCATGGGTCAGCGCCTGTTTGAGCAGGCTGCTTGAAATGTCAGCATCCGTGACAATATAGGAAAGCATGGTGGCCATATCCGGCCGAATCATACCTGAACCTTTGGCAACCCCCATAATGGTAAAGCTCTTTTCCTCCCCGGATGTATTGATTTTTCCATTGCGGGACACCATTTTGGTGCAGGTATCTGTGGTGAGAATAGCCCCGGCAAAATCTGCAATTGTACAAGAGTCAAGACTTCTCACAGCTTGTGGAATTTTTGCTTCAATTTTATCTATTGGCAAGGGCGCACCGATCACTCCGGTAGAAGAGACCAATACGTGTTCAGGGTCAATTCTAAGGGCTTTGGCCACAAGTTCAACGCATTGTTCTGCATGGGCGATTCCCTGTGCACCGGTGAAACAGTTGGCATTCCCTGAATTGACCAGTATCGCCTGGAGCATGCCCTTTTCCATGATTTTTCTGCCAAGAATAACAGGGGCTGCAACCACCTGGTTTTGTGTAAACAATGCTGCGGCACTTGCAGGTTTTTCCGAATAGATCAGGCCAAGATCCAAGGATCTGCTTTTTTTAATTCCGGCACAAATTCCGGCAAATTTAAACCCTTTCATTTTTATTTTCCTTTTATTTCTTTAAGTCCATCTTAGAAAATTGACCGTAGATTATAATTGGGTTTTAACCCCTTTGTAAACATAAGTAATAAAAAAATTAGAAAACCTGTTAAAAACCATTTGACATGACAAAAGTTACTGAGTATACACTCAAATAAAATGAGTATTCACTCAAAAGCTTAGAGGTGTTATGTCCAAAAAAGATGCCATACTGGAGGCTGCAACCGTGCTGTTTTCCAAAAATGGATTCAAAGAAACCTCCACCGCTGATCTGGCAAAAATGATCAATGTGGCGGAAGGGACCATTTTCTATCATTTCAAGACCAAGGAGAAATTATTCTTAGCGGTTCTTGAAAAGACCAAAAAAATGATCCTGGAGGAATTTGACGCATATATGGAAAATCAGCATTTTGACAGCGGCATGGGCATGATTGAACGTGCGGTCTCCTTCCATTTATACCTGGCCGGCAAGATGGAGAATCAGTTTCTTCTTTTGCACAGGTACTACCCCTACCAGATGGCAGAGGTGGTACCCCAATGCCGTAGATATCTGGAAGCCATTTACGACTGTCTTGTTTCCATCTATGAAGACGGTATCGAAATGGGGATAAAGGACGGTTCCATCGATCCCCTGCCCGCCCGCAAAACCGCTTTGATTATCTTTTCCATGGTGGATGGGGTGGTCCGGTTTAAAACGTACAATCTGTACAATGCCAATTCGCTGTTCAATGAACTGGTAAGCTCCTGCAAACGCATGCTAAAGACTTAGACAATTAATTTAGAAAGGTATTCGACATGTTAACTAAAATACTGCCGTTCATAGAGTGGTTCAAGGATTACTCCCTGGGCAAATTCAGAATTGATTTTCTGGCCGGGCTCACTGTGGCCCTGGTGCTTATTCCACAGTCCATGGCCTATGCCCAGTTGGCGGGCCTACCCGCCTATTACGGCCTTTATGCAGCATTTCTACCCCCCATGATAGCTTCATTGTTCGGGTCCAGCCGCCAGCTGGCAACCGGTCCTGTAGCCGTGGTCTCCTTGATGACCGCAGCAAGTCTTGAACCTTTTGCATCAGCCGGAAGTGAAGCCTTTATTACCTATGCAATTGTCCTGGCTCTCACTGTTGGTATTTTCCAGCTGCTGCTTGGCGTTCTTCGCCTGGGCCTTATTGTTAATTTTCTGTCCCATCCTGTTGTTAACGGTTTTACCAATGCTGCGGCAATTATTATCGGCACGTCCCAGCTCTCCAAGCTGTTCGGCGTATATGTAGACAAGGCGCCTCACCATTATGAAACCATCATACGGGTGATTGAAAGTGCCTTTCACTATACCCATCTGCCCACCCTTGCCATGGGGATTTTATCCATTGCCATCATGGTGGGGTTAAAACGACTGAACCCTAAAATGCCTTTCGTACTGGCTGCGGTTGCCATCACCACCATCATCTCCTGGACCACCGGGTTCGAGCATAATGAAACCGCAACGATTACCCACATTATGGATGAAAAAATCCAAGAGGATATCCAATCATTTAATATCACTATTCAGTCCATTAAGGATTTAAGTGTCGATCGTACAAAACTTACATCCGAGATAGAAAGCAGGCATGATGCCTCCACACTTGAGAAACTGGATTTACAGTACCAGGCCACAGTTCTTACCGCGAGAATAGATGCAGCCAAAGCCAAGGCGTCTGAAATTCGTACCCGACTGCGGGAGATACACTTCAGTGCTGTTGAGGATACGGGTAAAGGGATTGTGTTCTATAAAAAAGAGAGCCCGATGCCGGAGACCAGAGTGGATGACAGAGTATATCGTATCCGGATAAGTAATAAAGCCCTTGATACTAATGCCATAAACCTGTCCGGTGGCGGTGCGGTGGTCGGTGATATTCCAAAAGGGCTTCCAAAACTTGGTATGCCCGGTATTAATATTCCCATATTCCTTCAGCTTTTGCCCTATGCCATTATTATCTCCCTGCTCGGTTTCATGGAAGCCATTGCCATTGCCAAGGCCATGGCCGCCAAAACCGGTCAAAGGCTTGACCCCAATCAGGAACTTATCGGTCAGGGCCTTGCCAATATCCTGGGCTCTATCGGCAAAAGTTATCCGGTATCCGGTTCTTTTTCCAGAAGTGCTGTCAACCTCCAGGCCGGCGCTGTTTCAGGCCTTTCCAGTGTTATAACAAGCCTTATGGTTATCATCACCCTGCTGTTTTTTACACCATTGCTTTACCATCTGCCCCAGGCAGTCCTTGCTTCGGTTATCATGATGGCGGTTATCGGGCTTGTGAACGTTTCCGGTTTTGTTCATGCCTGGCACGCACAGTGGTATGACGGTCTGATTTCCGTGATTACGTTTATTGTCACCCTGGCTGTGGCACCTCATCTTGAAAGCGGGATTTATATCGGGGTCGGCCTCTCCCTGGCCGTATTTTTATACAAAAGCATGCGACCCAAAATCAGCCTTCTTTCCAGGGGCCAAGATCAGGCGCTCAAAGATTCGTGTGTGCATGAACTTGCCACCTGTGAGCACATACAACTGATCCGTTTTGAAGGCCCGCTGTTTTTTGCCAATGCCAGCTACCTTGAAGATGAAATAAACGACCGGATCCAGGCCTCATCCGATCTAAGACACTTTATTATCGCCTGTAACGGAATCAATGATATCGATGCCTCGGGCCAGGAAGCCCTGGCCCTGATTATTCAGCGATTAAGAAGTGCCGGATACGGGGTATCGTTAAGCGGGGTCAATGATGCGGTTTACCGGGTACTTGCACGTACCCATCTGCTTGAAGAGATCGGGGTTCACAACATTTATCCCACCATGGAAACCGCGATTTCAAGTGTTCATCCACAGACTCATGACAATACCAAGGAAAATCAATGTCCATTACTTGTAAACTGCCTGGGAACCCAAGCAACTAAATAAAGGAGACATCCCATGTCTATACTGACATTTTTCAGCGGTTCATATTGCGGCAAATCGTCAATCATTTCAGATGTTATTGATCAAAGCGGATTTAAACTGCTCTCAGACAATGATCTGGTAGCTTCGGCCAGCCGGCTGTCCGGAATGCCCGAAAAGAAAATTGCCCGATCTTTTCTTGAAAAAACATCGGTGTTCAATAAGTTCACCCATGAAAAAGAGCGCGCCATTGCTTACCTGCGCCTTGCCATGGCAGAACTGATGTCCGAGGATAAACGCATGATAGAAGGGTTTACAAGCCTTTTGATCCCTGCATCCATAAGCCACGTATTAAGAATATGCCTGATTGCAGACAAAACCTTTCGAATTGAACAGGCCATGAAAGCCCATAACCTAAGTGAAAAAGATGCCGTCAGTCTGATATCAAAAAATGACGAATCATACAGTGCATGGTCAAATACACTGTATAAAATTATTGATCCCTGGGATGCTTCTCTTTACGACATGATTTTGCCCACGGACAAGATGAGCAAAGATGAGGCGGTTGCCATGATTCTTGAAAATTTGAAAAATGAAGTGATTCAGCCCACCAAGGCATCAAGAAAAGCAGTCGATGATTTTGTTCTGGCAGCCCGGGTGGACGTGGCATTATCCAAAGAAGGCCATACGATTAGCGTCAGCGCCCGGGACGGCCTGGTTACCCTGACAATCAATACCAATGTGCTTCTTTTGGGAAGACTTGAAGAAGAGCTCAAAAATATTGTAAAACAGGTTGAAGGGGTATCATCGGTTGAAACCCGTATCGGCAAGGGTTTTTACCAGGCCGATATTTATCGCAGATTTGATTTCCAGGTCCCGTCAAAAGTACTTTTGGTGGATGACGAACGCGAATTTGTACAAACACTTTCCGAAAGACTGCAGATGCGTGACATGGGTTCCGCTATTGCCTATGACGGTGAATCCGCTTTAAATCTTGTGGAAGCGGACGAACCTGATGTGATGATCCTGGATTTGAAAATGCCGGGTATTGACGGGATTGAAGTGCTTAAGAAGGTCAAGGCATCCAGGCCCGAAATTGAAGTCATTATTCTAACAGGTCATGGATCAGAGGCAGACAGGGAGATCTGCATGAAACTCGGGGCTTTTGCCTATCTTCAGAAGCCTGTGGACATAGAAGAGTTGAGCCTGAACTTAAAGGCTGCCAATGAAAAAATCCGGCAAAAACAAAAATAACCGGAATCTTGCAGGAACAGGATCATCATTATGGCTCAGGAAACTAAAAATACAGAGAAAAAAGCAGAAGGCAGGGGCCCAGGCCCCAAGCTGCCTATCGGAGAATTCCTTAATTACAAAAAAATATGGCTGCTCTCTTTTGGGCTGACAGCCGCATTTGCCATTATTCCTGTTATCTTTTTTGCCGTCCTGGATTACAACCTGACCCGGCGGTCTTTAGAAAATGATGCTGAGGCCAGAGCTTCCCGCCTGGCCTCCAATACCTGGCGATCTCTTTCCTCGTTTCTTAATGAGCGTAAAAATGCGTTAAACTACGTGGTACGGTCCAACTCCGTTGAACAGCTTGGGGAGATCCAGCAACTGGCAAATATCTTAGATCTTTTGCACCAAAGCTTTGAGGGGTTTACGGATATCGGCATTATTGACGCCACGGGTGTTCAAAGCGCCTATGCCGGGCCCTACGGCCTTGCAGGGAAAAATTACAAGGATCAGCAATGGTTCAAGGAGGCCATGGCTCATGAAATTTCCGTAAGTGAGGTATTTCTAGGGTTCCGAAATGTTCCCCATATTTCCATTGCCCTGCGTCATACGGCACCGGATGACAGGCACTTCATTATCCGGGCCACCATTGAGCACCAGCTATCCGAAATTTTATCCGAAGTCAAGACAGCAGGTAACGGAGATGCATTTTTGGTCAATGCCCAGGGTGTGCTTCAAACACGGTCCCACCATTTCGGGAATGTGCTTGAACAAACAAACATTGTTTTACCCCCTGCCACGGAGGAAACCCGAACCATGACCATTACTGAAAAAAATGGAGAGGAGATGATCGCAGCGTTCAGGCACATACCCGATACGCCGTTTATCCTGGTGATAGTAAAATCCAAAAAGGTCATGATGTCGCCCTGGCATCACAGCCAGGTGACATTAATTCAGTTATTGGGCATCAGCATATCCGTCATTCTTTTATGGATCGGCGCTGTGACCGGTTATTTTGTTCGGCGTTTAAAATATTTAGACCTTAAACGGTCCAAATATTTTCATATGGCTGAATATGAAAACAAGATGGCCTCCATCGGCCGGCTTGCCGCAGGTGTGGCCCATGAAATCAATAATCCTTTAGCCATTATCAATGAAAAGGCAGGGCTCATAAAGGATATGGCCCATTTCAAGCCGGAGCTGAAACAAGACCCAAGACTTCTTGAAACTGTGGATGTTATCCTTGGTTCGGTGAAGCGATGCAGCAGGATTACACGCCAACTGCTCAGTTTCGGTCGCCAGACCCAGACGACTCCCGTGCCCTTAGTCCTTAAATCCGTTCTTGATGAAGTGCTGGTCTTTCTGGTAAAAGAGGCGCAGTTAAAAAAAATTTTTATTGATATAGATGTGCCTGATACCCTGCCCCAAGTCATCGGCAACCGGGGTAAACTGCAGCAGGTTTTTTTGAACATAGTAAACAACGCATTTGCTGCCATGCCCCAGGACGGGAAGCTTTCCATCAGTGCACAAAAAACCGACGAACCATTTGTCCGCCTTGATATAAGTGATAGTGGATGTGGTATTCCCCCTGAAAATCTTAAACATATTTTTGAACCGTTTTTCTCCACAAAAACAAATCAGGGCGGCACCGGTCTAGGGCTTTCCATCACCTATGGCCTTGTCCAGGAGTTAGGTGGACGGATTAAAGTCGAAAGCAAGGTTAATGAGGGCACAACATTTATAATATATCTGCCCACAACAAAACAGAAAGAAGAGTGAACTATGCAGATACTTCTGGTCGATGATGAGAAGGAACTGGTCTCTACCCTGGCAGAACGTCTTGGGTACAGAGGAATTGACGCACACTGGGCCATCACGCCCAATGACGCCATCTCCATGCTGTCTAATCAAAGCTATGACATTGCGGTTCTCGATGTTCAAATGCCCGATATGAACGGCTTTGAGCTCAAGGAACAGATGGAGGCGATATCTCCTGAACTCAAGTTTATTTTTATGACCGGCCACGGGTCTGAAGAATGCTACTATGAAGGATGTTCCCAGACCGGAGAGGCTTTTTATCTTGTTAAACCTGTGGAAATTGACAATCTGATTGAAAAGCTGAACCAGGTCATGCTTGATGGAGGAAAAAGTTGAAACACACGGCTCAGGAAATAATAGATCAATACGGTCCGGCTTATTTCGGCCAAATGGGAGCATCCATATCCCATGATATTAAAAACTGCCTGGCCATCATCAACGAAAATGCAGGGTTGATGTCTGATCATCTTATGATGGCCCAAAAAGGCGTTCCACCCGATATCGATCGTTTTTCAGGAATTATCCGGCGCATTGAAAAACAGATCGCCCGGGCTGATGGTATCTTGAAATCCCTTAACGCATTTTCCCACAGTATGGACAAGCCGGAACAACAGATAGATCTGGATGATGCGGTGGGGCTTGTCCTGGGTCTTGGCGCCAGGATTATTGCCAATAAAGGCATTAAGGTGAATCATGCCCAGGCCCCCGACAAACTTTATGTCAACGGATCACTTTTCTTTTTATTATCCCTGATCTGGTCAATTTTAGAAAATATAACAGAAACCCTTGCATCAAATGCCATTCTCAATATATTCTCTATGGAAGATGAGAATAAACAAATTTGTTTAAGCTTTCAGTGTGAACAGCCGTTTGCCTCTAATTTTGATCAGCAGGCAAACAGTCAGGCATTGGCCTTATTAAAGGCCAAACTTGTATTGGATGATCAGTACACCAAGGCAGACCTGGTATTTGGCAGATAACAAAATAATTTCAACAGACAACAGCTTCTTTAATATCAACTAAATTAAAAGGAGACCCCGGCAATGAGTGAAAAAGTTTTAATTATAGATGACGAACAGGAGTTCACAGAAGCCCTGGCAGAAAGAATGACGAACCGGGGAATGACGGTGAGCACTTCGAGTTCCGCTATTGAAGGCCTGCAGAGCGTTGAAGAACAATCCTTTGACGTGGTGGTCCTTGATCTGCAGATGCCGGAAATGGATGGTATCGAAACCTTAAAAATCCTGAAAAAGAAAAGACCCGAACTTCAAGTGATTCTTTTGACCGGGCACGCCACGGTTGAAAAAGGTATAGAGGCCATGAAGCTCGGTGCCATGGATTTGCTTGAAAAGCCGGCTGACATGACGACCTTGACGGAAAAAATCAAAAAGGCCCAGGCCAAAAAAATGATCCTGGTGGAGAAAAAATCCGAGGCAAGAATTAAGGAAATCATAGAAAACCGTGGATGGTAGGTCCTAAACCTTAAGCGGTTGGTCGATTTTTCAATGGACAAAGAAAAGGGATAAAAGCATCGAACCCCGCTTTTATCCCTTTTAGATGAAAAATTACAGATTTATCAACTGGGAAAACCCTCGGGTGTTCATCCGCCTAAAAAACAGAAATTGACACGTGTAGTTTTATCCTCAAACATTTCGATTTTCTCAACCGAATTTTACACGCCAAGCGATCAATAACAAAAGTAGTCAACACCCGCTCAAGCAACAGCTGGGTGTTCATAAATAGACACATTGTAGGGCCTCTAATTCCTCAAAATCTTTTGAAGATGGACGATTTACGGCGGCAGAGTCGCCGTGAACTCTGAACATCTACGGTTTGACCGTAGCATATTTCTTGTTTGAATTGAGTAAGCTGTCCCCAGAATACACTAAGACTTGCCAAATGTTTGGAAATCCATTACATTTGACTCACTTTTAAGAACATGTGCCGTGCCCGGCACACACAAGGCCGATACGTTGAACAAAGCATTAATCGCAATACCGCAAAACTCACCTTTTTTGATTATCCTGTGGCAATTCCAGCCAGCGTGCCGTCAATTTTTCCAGTTCCGTTCGAACTTTTTTGCCGGAACGGGTATGGAGTTTGAAACGACTACGGTGATTGCAAAGTCGTTGTCGCTCTTCACGGAATACCTCCATATCAACAGATGAGAATGCGCTAATCGTTTCCTCAAGATTTCCCGGGCGCGGAATCAATTCCCACGCTCCAGAACGTTGGATCATACGCTTTGTAGCTCCTTTTTGCCCTGTTGTTCGCAATAGGCGCTGATTGAGTCCGCGGAATTCACTTTCCCGATCATTATTCGTTCTCGGCAAAGCGGGTAGATCATAAGTGTGAAACAAGCCGGATGCGTAATTACGAGTAGTTTTACGTATCTTGCTTGCGAACATGAACAGTGTCGGATTATCCTTGTTTTGCTCAAGTAACTGGTCCAGGTACTCAACCAGTTCGTTTTCTACCTCATCTCCCGTT
>NZ_DDYV01000243.1:0-4582 GCF_002348205.1 Desulfobacter sp. UBA2225
AAAAGCTTCAGTACGGTCACCATCATCTCCGCCGGTCTGTGAAAACGATATAACGCACTACCTTTTCGCTCACTGAATGTCCTGCCACACTCCTTGCAGCGATAGCGTTTCTCTTTTTTAGAGTGAATTGTGATATTGCCTTTGCCTATATGACCACGAGCAACACAATCCTCATGGGGACAAAAAATAGTTTTCGGATTCATAAGAACTCATGCATGAAAGGTTGCAGAAAGTTCTTAAAATCTTCATTTTTATAACAAATTCAAGTTCAACCACGGTTAAGTGGGGTGCTACCCTTGAGCCCTGAGTTTAGTACGGTTTGACTCTTCATCCGAAAATTCAATAAGTGACAGCCATTTTAATGCCAACGGCTCAATTGGAGAAATAAATTTTTTACCCGTACGTCTCATCTGATATCCTTGCTATGCAAATTTAAAAAAAACAATGATTTGTTGCAAAGCAAGATTATACAGGAATTATATTTGTCCACCTACTTACAATTCTTTTTATTTATTGAACCTGACATCAATCCGGATTTGCTTTCAAGAAACCCGGATTGATGCCTTTTCATTATTTTCAACATTTTTTTAACCTATTTTCAACACCAATACATTTGTTTTGAACTTCATCAAGATTGTTGTTTGCCAGGGCTTTTATTTGTTTTGAACATGTTATAAACACAAGTTTTCATCAGCTTTTGAACATGATTTTCTGTTTATTGACATTTTATCAATACCGTTTTGAACTTTTGAACATTTTATATGAGTGTGTTGATAAATGTTGGAATATGGTAAAATAGATAACACTCAGCAATGAAAATATATGCCCTGTTGATTACGGAAAAATTTAATGAATACTGGAAACAAGATAATGACAACACCTAACAACACCATGGACTACACGGCAAATCGTGAATTGCTTGGCAGCCGTACTTTCAAATTTGCCTGTCACGACAGTGTGCCCTGCTTTACCCGTTGCTGCCACAACGCCGACATGTATCTTTATCCTTATGATATTGTGCGCATGAAGCAGAACCTTAACATGACTTCGGAAGCGTTTTTGGTTGCCCATACCACAACAGCCATCCGCAGCATGCCCACCTTTCCCAATGTAATGTTGAAAATGAGCGACCGGCAGGGCAATCCCTGTACCTTTCTGACGGAAAAGGGGTGTACGATTTATCCAGACAGACCCTACTCCTGCAGGGCTTACCCCCTGGAACCGGCCATTTATGGTGATGCCGACGGCAGCATGCATATGCAGTATTATGTCATGCACCATGATTACTGCAAGGGACATGATGAAGATAAAGAATGGACTGCCAAAGCGTGGATGGCGGATCAGGAAATGCAAGTATACCATGAACCCAACAACTGCTGGGCCCGTATTGCAGGCCGTTTGCAGGGCGATTCGTTCAAGGCCCAGGGCCTTGATATGAATAGCCCGCCCATGAAGATGGCTTTCATGGCCAGTTATAATATGGACACCTTTCGCCGCTTTGTTTTTGAAACCAGTTTTCTATCGCGTTATGTTATTGCGCAGCAGCAACTGGACGCAGTGAAACAAGATGACCGTGAGTTGCTCATGCTTGGGCTTTCCTGGATCGAAAAGTTTTTGTTTGGTGAAGGACAGTTAGAGGAACGCGCTTAAGGAAGAAAACATGATAAAACCGATACAATCGCTTGAAGCCCCTGCCTGACTGTCAGGGGCTTGAAAGCGCTAAGAAAATTTCTCCGGCATTTTAACCGGAAACATTGTCGATTAAATTTTCATCTGGTCCATGGCTTTTTTCATCTGCCGGACAGCCTGGCGCAGGCGTTCTTCATTTTCAACCAGAGCCAGACGAAGATATCCTTCTCCCTCTTCGGAGAAACCAGCCCCTGGTGCCACGGCCACATTTCCGTTGTTCATCAGCTGGATGGCAAATTCCATGGAACCCATTTTATTAAAAGGTTCAGGGATTTTTGCCCATACAAACATGCCGGCCTTTGGTCTTGTTATATCCCATCCGATTCGTTCAAGACCTGAACAAAGTACATCCCGACGGTTTTCATAGATTTTTACCAGTCCGGGAATGGTGTCATCACAGTCCCGAAGCGCAATAATACCTGCCACCTGGATGGCAGAAAAGATACCATAATCAAAATAGCCTTTAATTTTTCCAAGTGCCTCGACAATTTTTTCATTACCAACGCAATATCCAATGCGCCAGCCGGCCATATTGTATGATTTGGAAAAGGATCCAAATTCAACACCGACATCTTTGGCACCCTCAATTTCCAGGAAGCTTGGGGCTACATATCCATCATAGGTTATTTTGCCGTAGGCAAAGTCATTGATAACCATGAATTTAAACCGTTTGGCAAGTTTTACGACCTCTTTGAAAAAATTTTTATCCGTTACAACGCCGGTGGGATTATGGGGATAGTTGAGCATAAGGACCTTTGGGCTGGGATAACAGGATTCACATACTGTAATAATCCTGTCCAGAAAGCCCTTTTCAGGTTCCAGGGGAATTCTCATAACATTTGCACCCGCGATCACCGCTGCATAGATATGGATGGGAAAGGCCGGTGCCGGAACTAGAACGCAGTCCCCGGGACCCATGATGGCCAGGCACAAATGGGAAATCCCTTCTTTGGAGCCAATGGTAAAGTAGGTTTCTTTGTCCGCATCCAGAGTAATGTTGTAATGGCGGCCATAATATTTGGCAATCTCTTTTTTTAAATTGGGAAGTCCTGAACTTTCCGGGTACCTATGGGATTTGGGATCCTTGGCAACATTCACCAGCTTTTCAATAACCGCATCAGGTGTGGGATCCATTGGATTCCCCATACCAAGGTCAATGACATCATCCCCATTGCGCCGTTTCTCCATTTTCATTTTATTAATCATACCGAAAAGGTAGGGGGGCAGGTAATCCATCCGGGATGCAAACCGAATAATCTTGTCTTGTTCCACGTCAAAAGCTCCTAATCATAAATGGTTGAAACATGAAATCAAAATAAAAAGAATATCAGATTTTATTAATCTGATAAAATCAAATCTTTATAAAATTGTTTTCATGTTTTAATTATTAATAATGTTTCACGGGAAACAGTATCCATTTTAGTTGTTATAATAGATGATTATCTATAAAATGGAAGTAATGATTTTATAAAAAAGAGGGGGGGTATGAGGAAACAGGGATCAAATGCAGGGCAGGTTTTAAATGCCCTTAGAAAACTGACTGCCTATTTAAATTCCATGGACCGTAATTCTTCTGGATTTGGCGAAGATAAAACAACCTGGTTCAATTATCCCCTTAAAATTATTTCGGAAACACTGCTTTTCAATGTAAGTGTGCTTTACCGGGTCTCAAATATCATCAATGATCGACTGATTCTTGAGGTGGTCAAGGTTGTGGACCCGGGCGCAATGAGAATGGATCTTCAGGAAGGCCGGAAACTTCGTCTTTTTCTTGATGTCCGGGATAAACGGTATGTTAATGAGGTCCATGCATTTTTAAATAAAAAAACATCCCATATTAAGGTAATAGGCATGGGTTGCGACATTATAGGGTATGTGTATTTTCCGGAAAATTTTGGCGGTATTTATCTTGTGGGCGGCGATTTTACGGGCAAAGAGCGCGGGCTCCAGGATTTTGAAATTTCAGCCATGGAAATTATGTGCAATCTGTTATCCACTATCATCATGAAAACCATGTTTGAACAAAAAGCTGAATATGACGATCTTACAGGCCTGTATAATTCCGGAAAAATAAAGGAAGAGGTTGAAAAAATTATTCTGCGGTTTAAACGCAAACCTTATGGCTCTGCTGTCCTGGCCATGGGTGATATTGATTTTTTTAAGTCGGTGAATGATAATTACGGGCATATCCAGGGAGATTTTGTTTTAAAAGAAGTGGGCAGGATTATATCCAATTCCATGAGAGAGTGCTTTGATCTTGCCGGACGTTATGGTGGGGAAGAATTTTTAATGATTTTTGAAGATTCTGATATCCAGGGCGGTTTTGAAGTGGTAGAACGCGTAAGACAACTCATTGAGAATCATGATTTTCCCATTGTTGAACGTAACGGAACCCCCATTAAAAATAAAACCATGAATGTTACCATGTCCTTTGGCTTATCTTTGATAAAAGGCAATGATAAATCGGTCACACCATCTGATTGGATAGCAAAAGCGGATAATGCACTATACCAGTCAAAGAACAATGGCCGGAATCAGACTACGGTATACCAGGAAAATTCGGGAATCAAATAAAGATCATAATTGTTAGACCAAGGAAATATTGACACTGAACACTTCCGGGTCCTTCTGGTATATTTTAAGACCTTCCATGATGCCGGTCGCTTCTCTGACGTCACCATTACCGGGACCTAAAATCAGAGGCCCTTTAAAACTGCCTGGGATTATCAATTCAGAACCCGGGTTTTCCATTGAAATAATAAAAATACCTGTCACTTCTTTCTCCCCATTCGCTCATTTTAAATCTGAGAAAGTTAATTTTGCATGGAGGGCTTGCAATAATTAAAATTCATCATAATTTTGTGGAAAATTCGGCTGTAGTTTCCTTTTTTTA
>NZ_DDYV01000253.1:0-2141 GCF_002348205.1 Desulfobacter sp. UBA2225
GCATTCCCCGGCTTTTGACATCCACCCCGAGAGTCTGGGCAAGAATGCCGTGTCAGCCCGTTTCTTGGATGACCGGCATAGGGCAGCATAACCGGGAGGTATGCATTTCGATCCAGATCCGATACCAATGCATGGATCAAGGTGGTTTTTCCGGTCCCGGAAGGGCCGCACAGTGCGGTGCTTTTGCCATGGTGCAGCAATCGTTTTATAGTATCGAGTTTTCGCAGGTCCTCCTTGGGCAGCAAGCGTTTGCGCCGTTCATAGGTGTCGGCAAAGGGATGGTACTTCCAGCCAAAAAAATCAGCCATGGGCGTCTGTTCTATGATATGGGTCTCTTGCATGATTATCTCCCTCTATATGCCTTTTGGATGGGATCCGTTGGTTTGGCCGGTTTCATTTCCGGCCCGTACCAGATGCGGTCAAGGTTCCAGGGCATAAACCAGATGTGGAGGCGTTGACCGGGCAATGCGTCTGCCACTTCATAGGACCGTCTTTTAAGNNCGAGGACAAGGGCCGTCAGAAAAGTGTTCTGCAGGCTGGCTAAAACGGCCAACGGACCGAACAGACTATAGTTTTCGCTCACGGAAGCCAACGTCTCCACTTCATAGGACCGTCTTTTAAGCCTGACGGTATTATTCAGGTAAACCTTGCACCGGCGCTTCATTCTGAATAAAGGCTCGATATCAATTGTTTCCGGCAGAGGGATGCAGACACTTTGATGGCCAAGGCGCTTCTGCAACGGGGTCATACCCAGGCTGCTGTGAATACGCCGATGATAAGTCGACAACCATTGTGAAAAGGCCTTGTTCAACCCGTCCAGAGTATGGGCCGGGGCGTTTTCGCCCTCAAGGAACTGATCCCGGCCGGTCCGGAAGAATCGTTCCACTTTACCCCTTCCCCTGGGTTGGCCCGGTGGCGTATGGATCAGATGGATACCCAGATTGGGACAGACAACTTTTAGATGCTTGCTTGCGTTTTTGGCTGTTCACTCTGATCTTGGGGCCGTGAAGGAAGTCTGCCGTCCACATTTGGCCAAAGAACGGATATTGAAAAGGCTTTGCCGGATCATGCACAGTTAGATGAGGATCTCGTTGAAGGTTGCATGTCCGGGTAAATCGATAAAGCGTGGAACGAGCTGGAGACTGCATATCCCAAAGTTTGTCCTGAACAAGCTGTTCGATCAAGCGGGCAAAGGTCCACCTGGGATGCTCTTGCCGCAGCTGAAACAAGCTGTCAGAGATCGCCTTGGGTACGGCATGATGGGTACCGGTATTTTTTCTTTGGGTATCGTTTAACGCCGGGAGTCCGCCGTTCCGATAACGATAAAACCATTTTCTGAGAGTTTCCGGCGAATAGGACACAAATTGACCGTCAGGACGGCGATACTGAACACCGGCGATTCGGATCAGTGCCTCTTCCAGGGTCTCTACCTCTTCATTTCGATGAAGAAGGATGCTGATAATACCGTATCGCCAGACAGCGAGATCGGCAGGGTCAGGTATTGGCATAGCCACCTCCTTAATTGAGGGTTTAAATTGGTGGTATATCAGCATAACCAACTGTAATTTAACAATGTATGTTTTGTGTTGATGGCAATTTAACCCATCTTCCAGGGAAGAAACTCTGGGAAAAATCCCTGGTAAAGTCCGGCCAGAAGGAGGGCGGATCCGGCCCCCCATTCGGCAACAGTCTTTTCCCGGGAAAACCAGGGCATAAATTTTTGACAAAAGATCCTGAGGCGTTTAGCCACACCCCGAGTGCACCCCAAGAATCTTGCTGTCTGTGCCTGGTTCATTCCAGTGGTGACCAGGGCTGCACAGCAGCATATCGTCTCAAAGGTGTGACGGACGACCGGCATCATGGATTCAGGAAGAACAGAAAAACTTTTCCATGGGCACAGGGGGGATTTGCACAAATAGCGCTGAACCCTGATTTCTGTGTCGTCTCGGGGATGATTTCGCGGATAGGTTCCGTTACGGATGGTCAGGGAGCTCGAACAATGGCAGCAACGAACCTGTTGTTTTTCCTTGGCAGATGACTGATTTCTTATTATGCTTTCTTTCATAAGCAGGGTCGGGGTTGTGGTGGTGATGGTTTTGGCGAACTTAATCTATACCACAATCCCCCCCCCCTCTTATCCC
>NZ_DDYV01000253.1:2146-6708 GCF_002348205.1 Desulfobacter sp. UBA2225
TATCCCCCCCAAAGGGGGGAGGAGGATGCCAAGGCATCGGGCGGTTCCTGCTGTCTACCGATGTGCCTGTTCTTTTTTCAAAAAATCTTATTAAACGAGCTCATTCTTTTCTCAGAATATGTAACCATACGTGGGATTTTAAGGTGCTATCGAAGGTTCTGTATCGAAAGAATTTACAGCCGCATTTATCCGTGTTTATTGATTTCAGCCCTCTCCCTTGCCTTTCTGGTTTTGCCCTATATCATCAAAACAACCCAGGGCGCCATTAAAAGAATTCCGCTTTTAACCCGGCTCACAGCACCGGGTTTAGGTGCCACAAAACTGCAGAATGTGGTTCTGGTTTTGTTGCCTTTGGCCCTCGCCGATATTATTTCCGGCGTGGTTCTTGCCATTGGACGATGTGCAGAGGATACGGCCGTAATCATGCTCACCGGCGTGGTTGCCACTGCAGGTGTTCCCAAATCTCTTTTTTCCAGCTTTGAGGCCCTGCCGTTTTATATCTATTACACGGCATCGGAATACACAGATCCTGCAGAACTGATGAAAGGATACGGTGCTGCCCTTATTTTGCTTTTGATCTGTTCGGTGCTTTTTGTATTCGCCCATCTCATCAAGACACTGATTGATCGCAAGGCAGGAATTATGATTTAGGAATCAGATATGCAAAATCCGGTTAAAATAAAAATCAGAGATCTTTATTTTTATTACAGGACCCTGGCCATCCTGGAAAATATCAATATTGATATTCATGCCAACACCATAACTTGCATTACCGGGCCGTCAGGTCAGGGGAAATCCTCATTTCTTACCATATTAAACCGCCTTTGCCACAGCATGGAAGGCGCAATGGTCTCTGGACAGGTAACCATTGATTTCGGCAACGGATTTGAAAATATTTTTCAAAAAGACTATGTCCTGCCCGAGTTAAGAAAAAAGGTGGGCATGGTATTCCAAACACCCAACCCATTGCCCATGAGCATTTACAAAAATGTGGCATTTCCTTTGAGGCTTGCCGGATATAAAAACCGGGAAAATATCCGGGGAAAGGTAAAAAAGGCCTTTGAACATGCCTTTTTATGGAAAGAGGTCAAAGATAGACTCTTGGAGGATGCCCGCCTTCTTTCAGGCGGCCAGCAGCAACGGCTTTGCCTGGCAAGATCCCTCGTTCTGGACCCCCAG
This sequence comes from Desulfobacter sp. UBA2225, assembly GCF_002348205.1. NCBI lineage: Bacteria > Pseudomonadati > Thermodesulfobacteriota > Desulfobacteria > Desulfobacterales > Desulfobacteraceae > Desulfobacter > Desulfobacter sp. UBA2225. The sequence goes on from NZ_DDYV01000253.1 coordinate 3,326, forward strand.
GTTCTGCTGCTGGACGAGCCCACTTCCAGTCTGGATGAGACGTCAGTCCAACTCATTGAAGACCTGCTGGTTCGGTTAAAAAACAAATGTACAATTATAATAGTTTCCCACTATATGGACCAGGTCAAACGCATTGCCGATCAGCAGTTTGTTTTGTGCGATCGGCAATTGAAACCTGTTTAAGCAATATAGGTTCTAATCGGGTAGCAAATCATAAAAATACATCATGGCATCGGATCGGGTGATGATGCCGATAATTTTTCCCTCTTTCATGACGGGAATTCTTCCGATATCATGCCGGATCATGAGGCGAACCGCCTCAAAGGCGCTTTTATCATAATCAATGGTGATAATTGTCCGGCTCATAATGGCTTTAATCGGGGACTGCATCTGGTTTGACTTTTTGACTTTTCTGAAATCACGTCTTGAAACAACCCCCACAAGATTCTCGTTATCGTCCACAACAGGCATGCCCGTACATCCCATCTCCCGCAGCATCATGGCCACATCACCCACAGGGGTGTTTGCGTTTACCGTTACCACAGGGTAAGACATGATATCGGAGAGCATGACCGAGGAATACTGGTTGCCCTTGAGCAATTCCAGAACGGTTTCTAATAATGCATCCGGATTCGCGCCCTTGACCAGGGCCGAGCCTGCTCCGGGATGGCCGCCACCGCCCAGGGAGCGCATGAGCACACCGATATTGATATCATCCACCCCGCTTCTGCCGATTACCATGCAATTGTCTTTTGCCACGTCCCTGAATATGCCGATAGCCACGTCTACATTCATCAGTTCCCGGTACATCTGCATCACCATGGCCAGGTTTTCCACCCGGCCCTCCAGTTCAACCCGGGATACACTCAATGAGAAGCCGTTAAACTCACTTCGTTCTGCCTCCTGTATCATGTTAAAGAGGATATCTTTTTGTTTTTTTCCGTAAGCCGGTTGCAAAAAGGTGCCCAGGATATTGAGATCCGCCTTGCAGTCCAGCAAAAATCCTGCAGCATAGGCGTCTTCCGGACGGGTGGACGCATAGCTCAGATGGCCTGTATCTTCATAAATGCCGATTAAAAACAAGGTGGCCTGGATCGGGGTGATCAGTTTACGTTCTTTTTCGATCTGCTGGACAAGCATGGTCGCTGTAGATCCTGTCTGGGAAAGATGTGACTCCCGGGCTTCAATATCTCCTTCTTCGTGATGGTCCCAAACAATGACGTCAAGATCGGACTTTTCGGATAAAATGCTTAAACGTTGGTCCAAACGGGACCATGAGTGGGTGTCTACACAAATAAGGGTATCTACGGTATCCAGATCCACTTCATTAGGTGCCCACAAATTAAAAAGATCTTTGTGAATGGCTAAAAAATTTTTAAGGTTGGCATTCACTGTCCCGGGAAGGACGGCCTTGGCATCCGGATATATGATTGTGGCTGCCACAAGGCTTGCCAGGGCATCAAAATCAGAACTCTTATGGGTGGTGATGATTTTCATAGGGCCTCTTTGTTGTTCGGGATTTTTTTCATCAGGGGCTGTTTGATCGGATATTTTGTCGGATATAATTTCAATAGGCTTTTGTTACGTCGTTTTGTTGATCCATTTACATCCTATCGATATAATATATAATCATTTATATGAAAGTTCCAATAAGTTGTTTAATTACTTTTATGTTTTGTTGTGGGTTGAACCTGGTTGCTGATAAATCAGGTCAGCCCATGGCCGTTATTTGATAATACCTCAACTTTTATGGTGCTAAAATTTGAGTTTCGTCAGGGTAGAGATGTATTCAAAACATTATTTTTGCTAATATATTACAGATAGTTTTAATTCTAAATATCTATTGTAAGGAGCATAAAAATGGCTCAAATCAATCTCAAAGAAATCAAATGCGTTCCCTACCAACCGGTTGAAGTTCATCAGGGATATACAGACCATTCCCTTCATATCAACGTAAGTAACAATAAGATCAAAATCTGTGATATTGAGGAAAAGATCAAACAAAAATTCATCGGCGGCAAAGGGTATGATCTGTGGCTGATGTGGCATGCGGTCTCCGGAACCACCCGCTGGGATGACCCTGAAAATGCCATCTGCATCGCATCAGGGCCTTTGGGGGGGGGTACCTGGATATCCCGGCGGCGGAAAGAGTATTGTCACCACCATTTCTCCCCTGACCGGGGCCCCCATTGATTCAAACGTAGGTGGTTATTTTGGCCCGTATAAGAAATTTGCAGGCTTTGATGTCATTCAATTGGACGGCCGGGCCGAGCAGGATACGGTAATCCTCATTGACGGTATTGAAAATACCATTAAGCTGTTCCACGCAGAGAGCATTCCTGGGGATGCGTATGAACTGTCATCGGCCCTGACACACCATTTTGACGAAAAGAAACCGGGTAATGTATCTGTTGTTACCGCAGGACCCGGTGCAGAAAATACTTATTTCGGCTGTCTGAACGTCTCCTGGTGGGATACCGGGCGCAAGAGGGTCCGTTATAAACAGGCCGGCAGAGGCGGTATTGGAACGGTATTTGCCAACAAGAAGATTAAGGCGGTTGTGGCCAGATACGGAACCATTTCCATGAAAAACAACCAGCCGGCGGATCCCGAAGCACTCAAAACGGTTACCAGGGCCTATGCCAAGGAGATCACCACCCTTGATCCCAAACAAAACCGGATGGCCCTGGTGGGCACCACCCATCTGGTGCCCATTATGAACGATCATGACTGTCTGCCTGTGCATAATTTCAAGTTTGGTTCCCATCCGGAAGGCAAGGTCATTGGTGAAGAAACCTATGAACATCTCTTTGACAAGGGGTTTGACGGCTGCTGGAAAGGTTGTGCCGTGGCCTGTTCCCACGGGGTAAAGGATTTTTCTCCTTTGACCGGACCGTATAAGGCCCAAAAGGTTTTTGTGGACGGACCTGAATATGAAACCGTGGCCGGATGCGGGTCAAACTTAGGCATTTTTGATGCCCACACCATCATTGAAATAAACTTTTACTGCGATGCCTATGGTCTGGATACCATCTCTGTGGGCACCTCGATCGCTTTTGTCATGGAGTGCTTTGAGAGCGGACAGATCACTTTGGATCACACCGGTGGCATGGATTTAAGTTTCGGCAACCGGTTCAACGCCCTGGAACTCGTTCACCAGATGGCTCAGGGCAAAGGCTTCGGCACCATTGTCGGAAAAGGCGTCCGCCGGATGAAAGAGATCTTTGTCAGGGATTTCGGTGCAGATCCCGACTTTTTGCAGGATATCGGCATGGAATCCAAGGGGCTGGAATTCTCCGAATACATGACCAAGGAGAGTCTGGCCCAGCAGGGCGGTTACGGGCTGGCCCTCAAAGGTCCCCAGCATGACGAGGCCTGGCTGA
>NZ_DDYV01000167.1:0-26485 GCF_002348205.1 Desulfobacter sp. UBA2225
TTTTAATAATCCAGGGATCGTTTTCAGGATCGGTGAGCACACACAGCAGGTCCCTGTCATCCATGGCCGTTGCCAGGGCCGACATATTGTCCCGGCCATGCAGGCTCACCCAGGCGGCATCCTGCCAGGGCAGTTTAAGCCGGGCAAAGGCGGCAGCCATGCTGGTGACATTGGGATGGATGATGACTTTGTCCAGCCCCAGACGTGCGATCAATGTTTCGCCGATGCCAAAAAAAAGCGGGTCTCCCGAGGCAAGGACCACCAAAAGCCCGTCAGCCATACGCGCTTCAATGAAATCCAGCACTCCGGACACAGGGCTTGAGATCTCTTTTTTTACGGCCGTTGTATCCTCAAAATATGACAGATGCCGTTTTCCTCCCACCAGAACGGAGGCCCTGTCAATGAGTGCCAGGTGGGATGCGGTAAGATCCGATGGGCCAAGGCCCATGCCGATCACATGAACCGGTTCAGTCATTCATAAAATTCCTATTGATAAACCAAGCAGGCGTTAATACGCTGAGTAATCTCATCTTCAACCAGGGTGTAGGCCTTTGAATCAAAATCAGAATAACGTTTTTTAAACTGCAGCGCCATGATCCCTTCGGGCAGATTATCAATCCGGGGCATAAACTGATCTTCCGTTATGGCGGCTGCCATTTTCTGCTGTATTGCCGATGCCTTTTGGGCAGATCCTGTGGCAAGTTCGGCAAGCCTGACACCTGCCCTGTCTGCGGCCAGATCAGCAAAGCTGAATCCGCTTCCGCCATGTGAATCATCCACCTCTTTGTAAAGCCCTGCAAAGTGGCTCAACCTACTGCCCCCGGACACAGCAATCCCGGCAGAGACAAAAAAATGTTTGACCAGATCCTGCCTGCCCCAAAGCGTGAGACCAATATATTCAGGCGGAATGACTTTTGCGGCTTTTTCCGCGGTCACAAAACGGTTCAGCCCCCGGCGAAGGCAGAATAAAGAGATGGTCTGCAGCAGTGCCGTGTTTTCCTTAACCGGATCTTTTGAGACGTTACTTTGCTCTAAAGCCAACTTAAACAACGGCCGGACCACCCGGACCACGGAGACGGTTTTAATACCGTGTTCTTTGAGCGTACCGCACAATTTGGTCAACGCATTGGTGTATACAATCAAACGATCCTGATGTTCCGCGGCAATGAGCAACGTTTTCCGGCTTTCATGCAACCGGCTCAGGATCTCCGGGTTCCAGTCATAGGTAAAACTTAACTGCTGACCACGTATTGCAACCGATTGCACGGCATCCAGGTTCTGCAAAACCAATTTATAATTCTCAGGTGCAAGCAGCACCGGGCCAAAACAGGAGAACGCAGACGTGATGAGGGCACCGGGCAGTGTAAAGAATCCGACACGGATGGAATGGAGCCGGGGAGTGCCGTTCTCTATTTTCAGAACACATGCCGTGTTGATATATTCGCCCAAAGGGGTCTGGGGGATCTGCACTGTGGTAGTGATATGTATAAAAGGATCTGACAAACGGATCCGGGGAAAGATCGCAACCTTGTCAATAAACTGGGAGACACCGTAAGCGGCCACCAAATTTAAATCCTGTTCGGAAATTTTTACCTGCCGGGATTGTCTGACCGCCATGGAATCAGGCTTGTAACGGCGGACCAGCTCTTTCATGCGCTTGACCTGATCAAATGACACCCCTGGTGGTTTGCCCACGGCAGCACTTTTATCAATCGCACCAAATAAAAAAAGAAGCGGACAGACCACCCCCCAAAGAACAAATAACAAAAGAAGACTTTTGATGATCAATTTAAACATGCTTTTTCACCGTTTTTCTGAATTTCATCGCTGTAGTGAAAATAACGGACCAGGACATGCTCGACAACGATACCCTTCTCTTTCAGCGCTTCATTCAACTCCTGTTTTGCCGCCAGGGCCTTTTCAAACCATGGGGCTGTTGAAAAAACAATCACATTGTAAACGGCAAAGGAGGCAATCCAAGCTCTGCAAGAAAATCATTATGGCGCCGGCGTGCATCGCCAATCTTCTCCTCCACCTTATTTAACTCATCATTCACCGCCTGCAGGTCAACAGCTTCTTCGGGTTTGGCGGTACTGACGTAGCGGGAGATATTGAGGTTAAAATCGTTCTTCTCGATCTCTTCCATGTCCACGCAGCGGGAGTAGCGGTTTTCCTCTGTACGGTACTGGTAGGTCTCGATAATTTTCTCGATGTGCTCCGGCAGTAGCCGGTTTTGCCGTTTGCCCTTTTCAAAATGCTCGCTGGCGTTGATGAACAGCACATCGTCGGGCTTTTTGCATTTCTTTAACACCAGGATACAGACCGGAATGCCGGTGGAGAAGAACAGGTTGGCGGGCAGGCCGATCACCGTGTCGATATTGCCGTCCTCCAGCAGCTTACGCCTGATCCTGGCCTCGGCCCCTCCCCGGAACAGCACACCATGGGGCAGGATGATGGCCATGGTGCCCTCCCTGGCCAAAAAGTGGAATCCATGCAGCAAGAAGGCAAAATCAGCGGCGGATTTCGGGGCCAGGCCATAATCCTTGAAGCGGAAATTTTCACCCAGGACCTCGGTGGGCTGCCAGCGGTAGCTGAAGGGTGGATTGGCCACCACCGCATCAAAGTGCAGCTTCTTGGCCGGGTTTTCCTCCGCCAGGATGTCCCACTCGTTGAGCAGGGAATCGCCGTGAAATATCTCAAACTCGGAATCCTTCACCCCGTGCAGCAGCATGTTCATACGGGCCAGGTTGTAGGTGGTGACATTTTTTTCCTGGCCGAAAATCTTGCCGATCCCATGTACGCCCATCTGATGGCGGACATTGAGCAGCAGGGAGCCGGAACCGCAGGCAAAATCCAGCAGGTTTTTGAGTTTTTTCTTCTTTCCGGTGCCGGGGTCCTGGCAATCGAGGGTGACGATGGCTGACAGAATGGAGGAAATCTGCTGCGGGGTGTAAAACTCGCCCGCCTTCTTGCCCGATCCGGCGGCAAACTGGCCGATCAGGTATTCATAGGCATCTCCCAGCACGTCACTGCTGGTGGAGAACCCGGCAATGCCTTCGGCAATCTTGCTGATGATGGTGCATAGCTTGGCGTTGCGGGCACTGTAACTCTTGCCGAGCTTTTCCGAATCCAGATTGATCTCCGAAAACAGCCCCTGAAAGGTGGAGGCAAAGGATTCATTTTCAATATACTTGAAGCCCGTCTGCAGGATGTCCAGCAAGTCGCCGTTGTGGGTGCGGGCCAGCTCGGCAATGGAGTTCCAAAGATAGTCGGGCTTGATAATATAGTGCACCTTGCGGCGCATCTGCTGTTCAAAGGGCTCAATATCCTGCTCGTTTTCCTCGTACCAGATGGATAAAGGCGAGCGCCTGTCGTTTCCCCCGGCCTCGGGATAATCCCGGCCCAGCTCCTTTTGGGCGGCAGCCTCGTAGTTATCCGACAGATAACGCAGAAAGAGAAAGGAGAGCATATAATCGCGGAAGTCGTCCGCATTCATGGCCCCGCGCAAATCATCGGCGATGGCCCACAGGGTTTTACCTAATTCTATTTGGTCTTGTTTGGTCATAATGTATCAGTGCACAACAAAGTTATATTTATTCATTAAATTACGGAAAATTTCAGTGAAGAGACGGGCGTTATCCGGTACCATCTCTTTTGCTTCATAGCGAAAAACCGTCTTATGGGAAAGGGTGTTGACGATCCGGCTGACCTCGTCGGCATCTGAGATGCCGATTTGTTTAAGGACAAATGATATGCGTCCGACCCCCAGAAAAGAGCTGATGTTTTCAAGGATCTGCCTGAGCAGGGCAAAATGATAAGCATAAAGTTCTTTTTTTTCCACAGCCCTCTTGAGTGTCTGCAGAAGCTCCAGGTGATACAAAAACACATCTTTGTGAGTGCTTGCCAATCGCAGGCCTTCATCATCCCGTTTGAGGATATGCAGCTGTATGTGCTTTTCGTAAGAGGAAGACTTCTCTCCCTTGGAAAGCCAGTCGGCCAGAATGGCGAAGAAACCGATATGATGGGTGGTAATAATTATTTTTCTGTTCTTGTAATGTTCGTCAATCAGATCCATTAAAGCGGCTGCCGTAATGAATATGTTGTTGTCATCCAGGCTGGATACCGGGTCATCAATGAAAAAATGGTTTGCCTGCTGGTCGGCCCAGCCCTCCACCTCAAAGAGGGCCAGAAAAAAACACCAGACAAAGGTCTGCTCTTCTCCCCGGGAAATTTTAATCGTCTCGGTGGCCTTTTCTTCGTCTTCTGATTTCAAGAAAAACCGGACGCATTTAATGCCCTGAGCGACATCCTCATACGACTCAAACCTGAAGTCATAGTTCGGTTTGTAGAGGGCCAGCTTCTGTTGAAGATTGGTTTCATCAAGCAACGAATGGTATTTATTCAAGGTGCTCTGTTGCACCATCAGACGAATATCATTCCCATCATTTTCTTCGTCATTATTCCAGAAAAACAGATCTTCGCTATAGGCGTTGTAATACACCCCGGCATGATCGCCACCATTATCGGTCTTGGTCAAATCCTTGAAGGCAACGGAAAGACGGGTTTTTCCCGTACCGTTGAAGGCATAGATGATGACAATATTCTTGTCCAGATCGTTAATTGCCTGGGCGACACCGATGATATCTTGGCTCATCCGTTCACCTTGTCATAAGCGAATGAAATTCTGGCTGTTGTCTCCATCATTTCATATCCTCAAAAAAGCGTTTCTCCCGCTCAATCGCGGCGATCAGTTCTTCCTCAGAGGGCAGTATCCGCTGGTATTTCGAGGCGAAGAGCTGCTGACTTTCTTTGAGAACCGAGTATTTGACAATGGTTTCGTCCTTGCTGTCGCAGAGAATGATGCCAATGGTGGGATTATCGTCTTCACCCCGTTTCAGGTCATCGAACATGCGCACATACATATCCATCTGGCCGATATCCTGGTGGCTGAGTTTGCCGGTTTTCAGGTCGATGATGACAAAGCATTTAAGCAGGTAATTATAGAACACCAGATCGATATAAAAATGGCTGGTTTCGGTGCTGATCCGCATCTGCCGGGCGACAAAGGAGAAGCCTTTGCCCATTTCCAGCAGGAATTTCTGCAGCTCGTCAATAATGGCCTGCTCCAGGCGGCTTTCCTTCAAGGGCGGGGCTTCCGGCAGTTGCAGAAACTCAAGGACATACGGGTCTTTGATAAAATCAAGATGGCCGGTGCCATGGCTGTCCGGCGTTTTGCCAGCCTGGGTTGAAAGCAGGCGCTGATAACTGTGGGTTTTGATATTGCGCTCCAGCTGGCGGACGGTCCAGTTTTGTTCTCTGGCCTCATGGCAATAGTATTTTATGGCCTTGGGGGATTCAACCCGCATAATCAGACGCAGATGGCTCCAGCTCAATTCTCTACACAGTGTGGAGAGAATCTCCTGCTCAGGAAAGGTCAGGTAGAACTGGCGGCAATTATAGAGGTTGGCATAGGAGAAGCCCTTGCCGAAATCAGAAGTCAAGGCGGCGGAGAGTTCTTCAATAAGCCGTTTGCCGTATGCTGCCTTGTGTTCCCCCTGCTGCTCTTCTTCAACGATACGCCTGCCGATCAGCCAGTAGGCCTCAACCATGGCGGAGTTTACCGCTGAGCGGGACTTGCTCCGGGCCTGTTCCAGAATCTGCCTGACATCCGTATAGAAGGTCGTTAGCCAGCTCATCCATTCGCCTCGTCAGGGTTGGGGAAGAGCTGCTGCATCAGCCCTTTTTTGTGGACCTTGAGGGTTTCGAGCTTGTTGGCCTGGGCCGCGATCAGCTCGTCGAGGGAGGAAAAACAGTCGGCTATTTTTTGTTGTTCGGGCAGGGATGGGCAGGAAAGTGTAATAGATGAAAAAAGGGTTTTATTGATGATTGGCACAGCTTGCTTTCCTGCCAATGCCGCTATTTCACCAGAATTTTTTTCAAGCAAGGAATAAATAAAGTCGTTTGAATATTCTTTGAATGGAATAACTGAATTTATTTGCTGATTCGTTGCGCACTCACATATGTTTTGCGCAACTTTCCCGATAGTTGATCCTATGCAAACAAATAAAATACTCTTTGGGGGAACTTCTCTTGTATTTTCAAAGCCTTGATCACTCAAGTTAGTTTTAGTTGAACTAATATACCGATGATCAGAAATATCCGCTGGTGACACAAACAACCTTTCACCGCCATAATTATTGGGGTCGGCAGTTTTCGGCGTATTCCCCGTAATTATTTTCGCCAGCCCGCCAAGTGATTTTTCTTGCCACTCCCCCGTATCCCGGAACTCGGGGAAACGGATGGTGGGAGTGGTTTGGCCGGGGGCGGGGAAGAGCTGCTGCATCAGCCCTTTTTTATGGGCCTTGAGGGTGTCGAGCTTGTGGGCCTGGGCCGCGATCAGCTCGTCGAGGGAGGAAAGGCAGTCGGCTATTTTTTGCTGTTCTTTCAAGGGGGGAAATAAAAACTTTTTTTTAAACCAATCAGGTAGCTTAAAAAGCATTTTTTCGATAACAATCCCAATACTACACTCGAGAAATGATTGGCTTACCTTGAATTGCTGAGAAAAATAATTAAAGAATAGTATGTCGTGATTCTTTTTGGCCCTCAATACAGAATATTCGTTTGATACAATCGAACCGGTCAAATTTTCAGGAACTAACCCACAAGCACAATGCACGATTTGCCGTTTTGAAATAATAAAATCGTTTTCTTGAAGCAAAAATTGAGACTTAACCTTTATTGCTTTTCCTTTAAGTACGCCACGAGAAACAACACCTCCATAACGCCTTTTTACAGTCACTAAAGAGTAATCGCTTTCGTCTTTCATATCTATTGGGCGTGGCGTTTCTTTAAGTACTTCGCCAATTGTTTTTTCATCCCACACCCCTGCATGCCGGAACTCAGGAAAGCGCATCGTGGGCACCAAACCTCGTTTGCCACCCATCTCTGTCTCGCCTTTAGTTTTCATAAGCCCCCAACCCGGAGATATCCCGTCCCTGCGCAAGTTTTTTAAGGAGCGGCATCAAATCATCCATAAGGGCCAGCTCCTTGGTTGTCCGCTCCTTCCAGCCCAGCTCCAGCGGGGCCAGGAGGTCGCTAAGCTGCTCGCCGTCAAAGATCATGCGGCCCATGATGGTGTCCACAAAGGCCTGCAGGGCTTCGGTCTCCAGGCCGTGCTTGTGGGCGGTCTTGGCCAGCTCTCCGGCAAACCTGTTGGCCTTAAAGGCCTCATAGCCTGCGCGGATGGCCTTTTCACTGAGGCCCTCACCTTCTTTCAGGGTTTTTATATACTCAACCATCTCCTGACGCTCGTCCATGAAGTTGGCGGTGGAGGAGAGCATGCCAATGAGCTGCTCGCGGCTCATCTTCTGTTTCCTGGGAGCAGCCTGGCTGAAGCGGGAGATAAGCCCCATGATGTAGTCGTAATCAATGACGGCGGAGGAGAAGAGGACAAACTCGAAATCAAGCTGCCGGACCGGACCGCCGTCATCGCCGTATTTATCCTGCTGAAACTTGAGTCGCTGGGCCGTGTCCAGATAGGCGCTGCGGAAGCCGCGCAGCCGGTCTTCCGGTAAAACCGCCTCAATGGTTGTGCGCTCTTCTTCCGACAGGTCGGTGTATTGATCGAGCTGGGTCTTGCAGCGCTGCACCTCTTTGAAGGCGTTGACAAAGTGGGCCCGGGCCTCGTCGCCCTTGATGTTGGCCACCTGCTCCGGGGTGCAGTCCAGACCCTGGGACTCCATAAAGGTGTTCAGGGCGCTGACCGCCTTTTTCAGCTTATCAATTACCCTGGGAGCGGGATCAACCAGCCAGATCTCCTTGGGTCGTTGCGTATCTTCCCCGGAAAAGAGGGCGATGGCCTCGTCCACCTCTTTTTCCTGGTTGCGGAAATCAAGGATGTTGCCATAGGGCTTGGTGTCGTTCAGGACGCGGTTTGTGCGGGAAAAGGCCTGGATAAGGCCGTGGTATTTGAGATTTTTGTCCACATAGAGGGTGTTGAGGAACTTGGAATCAAAACCGGTGAGGAGCATATCCACCACAATGACAATATCGATCTTGTGGATATGGGCCAGGTCACTGTTGGGGTATTGCTGGTCCTTGATGCGCTTTTGCACGTCCTGATAGTAGAGGTCAAAATTAGTCAGGTCGTGGCTGGTACTGTAGCGCTCGTTATAGTCGGCAATGATGGCCTTCAGCGCCTCTTTCTTCTCATTGGGCGCTTCCTGGTTGTCCGCCTTTTCCTGGGGCAGGTCCTCCTGGAGCTGCGCCACATCTTTGTTGCCTTCGGCAGGGGGCGAAAAGAGACAGGCGATATTCAGGGGCTGAAAACTGTCATCTTCATCCAGCCGGGCCTGCTGCGCTTCCTTAAAGAGGTGGTAATACGCTATGGCGTGGTTGATGGAGGCAGTGGCCAGAACCGCGTTAAACTTGCGCCCGGCGGTGGCTGCCTGATGTTTTGCCAAGATAGCCTCGACAACCGCCTGTTGCGTGGGTAGGGCACCGGCCTTTGCCTTTTTCCCGGATCTATCCTTTTTCTCACCTTTGGCTTGCTCCCCGAAATAGTCAATATGGAAGCGCAGGACATTGCGATCTTCGATGGCGTGGGTGATGGTGTAGGCGTGCAGCTCTTTGCGGAAGATATCCTTGGTGGTCTTGAAGGAGGCAAGCTTGCCATCCACCTGTTTATAGGTAGCGTTGGTATCAAATATCGGCGTGCCGGTGAAGCCAAAGAGTTGGGCTTTTGGAAAAAATTCCTTGATGGCCTTATGATTCTCGCCAAACTGTGAGCGGTGGCACTCGTCAAAGATAAAAACCACCCGTTTGTCACTTAGGGGCTGCAGCCGTTCCTTATAATTTTGACCGTTTTTGCCTTTGGATTTATTATTGCCACCGAGGGCCAGGCCCAGTTTCTGGATGGTGGTGACAATCACCTTGTCGGCATAGTCGTCCGAGAGCAGGCGCTGCACCAGTTTTTCGGTGTTGGTGTTCTCCTCCACGCAGCCTTCCTGAAAGCGGTTGAACTCCTCGCGGGTCTGGCGGTCCAGGTCTTTGCGGTCCACCACAAACAGGCACTTTTCAATATCCGGGTTATCCTTGAGCAGGATGGATGCCTTAAAAGAGGTGAGGGTCTTGCCGCTGCCGGTGGTATGCCAGATATAACCATTGCCCCGGTTCTGATGGATACACTCGACAATGGCCCGCACCGCATAGATCTGATAGGGCCGCATCATCATCAGTTTTTGCTCGCCGGCCACCAGCACCATGTAACGGCTGATCATTTCGGCCAGGATGCACTTGGCCAGAAACGCCTCGGCAAAGTCGTCAAGGTGGACAATTTTTGTGTTATCTTCGCCGGCAAACCGGTAAACCGGCAGGAAGCGCTCGTCAGCGTCAAAGCTGAAGTGCCGGCTGTGGTTATTGGCAAAATACCAGGTGTTGCTGCGGTTGCTGATCACAAAAATCTGGATAAAACAGAGCAGCGAGTTGGTATAGCCGTTGCCGGGGTCATTCTTGTAGTCAACAATCTGCTGCATGGCCCGTCTGGGGCTGACATCGAATGCCTTGAGTTCGATCTGCACCACCGGCACCCCGTTGATGAGCAAGATGACATCATAGCGGTGGTGGCTGTTTTGGGTGTTGATGCGCAGCTGGTTGACCACCTCAAAAGAGTTTTTGCACCACTCCTTGATGTTGACCAGGGTGTATTGCAGGGGTGTGCCATCCTCACGCTGGAAGGTGTTGCGTTCGCGCAAAACCTTGGCTGCCGCAAAGAGATCGGGGGTGACAATCTGTTCTTTCAGGCGTTCAAATTCGGTATCTGAGAGGCGAACCTTATTGAGTTCCTCAAATTTGCGGCGGAAATTCTCCTCCAAGGTCAGGCGGTCACGGATATCCGGGCGGTATCTATACTTGAGTTCTTCGAGCTTGCTGATGAGGCCCTGCTCAATGTCTTGTTCTTTTGTCATATGTCTATCTACCAAGTGTGGGAATCAAAGGCAATGGTTCCTTGGAAATCATAAATAACGGCCCTGAACCGGCACGACTTTTTCCATCCTATGGGAATAAAGAGCATGACTGATCCTTATCAGCCATACAGAACTTTGCAAAGCAGTTTAAATCCTCCGGGGAGGCGGGGAGAATTCAATCAGGGTTTTGATAAACATTAAGATGAATTCGCTTGAGAATATGGAATATGTTTTTTACTGCGTTGCGGTCATAATCTTTGATCTTTTCAGGAAGGTCCGCCCAATCCACTAAATAGGGGGATTGATGAAGTTCATTTTTTATTCTCACCTGTTCTTTTACAGACAGATTTTCCCAGAGAACAGGTCCGGTATATTGCTTCCAACCTGTTAAAAAACGTTCCGCATTCCAGCGATTATGTTCCATTTTGGACATGATTTCAATTTCAGTGTTGGAGAATTGGTGAATCTGTGGATCGCCAGGGTCCTTTGGATGGGAAGCAGAATAGCAGTTTACCGCCCTGAGTTTTACACTGATGTGATCAGCCTGGGCCCGGTTGGAAATGAGTTCCCACTCTTCAAGATCTTCCCATTTTCTGACGGGGCCTTTGGTCTTTTCCTGATAATCCTCATACACGGCCCGGGCAAGAATATCGAGTTCTTTATCTATGAGTGTTTCCGGAGTGCTTGTCTCTTCAGGCATGCCAAAGGGAATGATGTGTGCCACCGAGTCGGGTTTGATCTTCAGGGCATTGGACCCCAATCCCGTGAAGAGTCTTGCCAGTCCCTTTTTCTTTGAAATGTGGATAAAAATTGGAACATTTGTGTTCACCTGCCTGGACAGCTCCAAAGCACAGAAAGCAGAAAAATGCTCGTTATCCAGGCAGATTGCAATTGCGGCCGTAACCTCTTTGTTGTTGGCCCATTCGGTCATGCGTGCGCGGACGGCGGGATTTTCAACATCCTCGTTTAACAATTCAAAATCACATATTTTTTCCATGGAAAGGGTTTGCACCAATCTATCTGATTTATTTTGAAGCACCTTTTCATCCTTATCCAGAATGGTGATCCGCAGGGTCTTTTTGGAGGCATTGGCAAAATGAGCTATTTTGGCAACCTGCAGCAGCAAAGCCTCTCCCATGGCACCAAACCCGGCAATGATCAAATGGACAGTCCCTTGTTCCCAGTCCTGCTTTCCCCTCTCCAGAGGATATTTCAACATCAGCAACCTGGCAGCTGTTTCAAAATAATTAAACGTTTTTATATCCAGGCGGTCTATCCGGGTGGTAAAGAGCCAGTGGCTGAACAGCAGATGGTAAAAGGCCATGTCCGCAAAATGAATATATACTTTCAGATTTCCAAGGGTTTCATGTCTGAAAAATCTGTCCAGTATCCTTGAAGCCTGCATGGCAATATCAAGATTGGTTTCATCTTCCCTGCAGCCACAGATCAAATACCGGGCAGTGGCTATGCCGGCATTCTTGAGCATCAGTGGATCGGATGCATCACCACACAGGACAATTGCCCCATATGATTCTGCGGTTTTGATATTTACATTGGATTCATCATGTTCAATGACCACCACATGCCGGGGCCTGTTCTTTTTTTTAAATGATTCAACCAACTGGATACCGGTGCTGCCCAGTCCGGCAATGATAACATGCCTGCTCCAGAGACGGGGAAGATATAACCGTATCCGGTCAATAAAACATTGGAGAAGGGTCAGAAGCACCGCATATACGGAAACAATCACCGCAAAAAAACGCGCAAACTGCAATTTAGCGCCGTGGGCATCTGCCCCGGATCCAAGAACAAACAATTGAAGGGACCGGTAAAGGGCTTCAGACTTTGTTAGACCATCTTTAAGAAATCCCCACCAACCGATCAAAGAACAAAAAAACACGGCAAAGAGCAGTATTGCCCATTTTAAGGCCACTCCCCGCCTGGATATCCGGACAATAAAAGAAAGGGTATCGGCCAGGCCCATGTTCAAGCCGAGGAGAAGTCTATTGGGTGACAGGCGGCTTAATTGTTTTGGTTCAGACATTTCCATCCCTTTGTTTATTTTGTGGTTGTCTTTTCAGCTTTATAACGATGATAGGACTTTTTTACTTTTTGAAATAAATCGTTGGAAATGGAGATGTCCATCACCCTAACACCCATTTTCCCACCTGCAAATTCCCGTTCTATGATCTCACCGTTTCTGTAAACCACCACATGAAGAGGGCGTATTTCGGAATTGCACGCCTCACTGAAATCCGCTATTTCTTTTTCTGTCAATGGAGTGCCTGACCAGTCCCATCTGCCGTAAGAGAATATGATATCGCCGGACCGTATCCCCTTTTTAAAACCTTCAGAATCCACAGGTAGTATTGTAACACTCAACACCTTGTCTAATCCACATTCCTGCCCGCTGATATCTGTATATTTTTCATCCGATGTTCCCGATGCATTGTATATGTTGACAACGCCAGAAACACCGTCTGCATTGAGACAAGGTTTTCCGCTTGCGCCCAAGTAACTCATTTTCAGCGGACGGTTTTGATCGTCATACGTTATAGTTATACCTGCTACACCCTTTATATTTATACCTTTTATCATCGCGGAGGTATCTTTTTCTATCTCCTTTGGTTTATCGTCAGGACCCCAAAAAGTTATTTGGATAATGTTGCCACGCGCATCGTACTTACAACTCCCCCCGAATGCTCCATTCATATCCTCTATGGGTTGCTCATACAGGCCATAATTGCGTTGTTCTATATCTCTGCCTTGATCGTCAAAAACCTTGCGAATCATATGGATTCCATCAGATAAGTTGAGACAAGGCTGGTTCTGAGCATTGAAACATGCCGATTCTATTTCATTTCCATGGTCATCATATTTCATACGTTTAATAGCGTAACCGTATTCATTCTCTTTGGGCTTTCCGTTAACCCCAAGAGAGATTTGTTCTTCAATTTTTCCATGGTTATCGTATTTGGAAAGAAATCCGTGATTACCGTCTTTATCTTCACATGGTTCTTGGTCTATTCCAAAGTATCGCTCATCTTTAACCCTGCCGTTGTCATCAAAAATATTGCGGGTCATGTGCGCACCGGATGATAAATTAAGACACGGCTGGTCCTGTTCATTAAAACACGCCCATTCTATTTGATTGCCTTTGTTGTCGTATTTCATTCTAACAATGGCATAGCCGTCATCACACGTAGTCAGCCTTCCATCAACACCATAAAATAAAATCTCAGATTCTTTCCCGGTCTTAAAATCATAGTGCCACCTTTGCATGGCAACCCTCTCTCCTTCAAAAGCGACACGTGAATCTTTGATATCATATGCGCAAAGTTCCATTTTTTTGCCTGACTCAGTATAAATTACAGTTCCGTAATGGACGCCATTGCTGTTAACTGCCGGTTCGCCTTTTTCATTAAAATACTGCTCTTCCACGGGAAGATTTTGTTTGCTGTATCGTTTTTTTACAATCGCTATTCCTGAGTAATCACCTCTTTCCTTATTTTTAGGTGTGATACCGTCGGGGCCGAGATAAACCGTGCTTATTCTATTCCCTTGTCCGTCATATTCGGCAGTCCACCCGAATTCTCCATTCTTATTTTCAATGGGCTGCTGCCAATATGTGCCAAAGTAGCACTCTTTGACCACCATTCCGTTATTATTAAAAACTCTGCGGGTCATATGGGTTTCATCAGATGAGGTAAGACATGGATAGTTGTGAGCATCAAAGCATGCCCATTCTACTTGATTTCCACGGTCATCATATTTCATTCGTTCAATGGCGCAACCGTATTCATTTTCTTTGGGTTCTCCGTTTATTCCCAGATAGATTTGTTCTTCAAGTTTTCCATGATCGCCATATTTTAAAAGAAACCCGTGATTGCCATATTTATTTTCACATGGTTCTTTGTTGGATATTCCAAAATATCGCTCATCTTTAACCCTGCCTTTGTCATCAAAAATCCTGCAGGTCATGTGTGTATCATCTGATAAGTCAAGACAGGGCTGGTCCTGTGCATTAAAACAAGCCCACTCTATTTGATTTCCTTTGTTGTCGTATTTCATTCGAACAATGGCGTAGCCTTGTTGAATGGTTTTTAACCCATTAATTCCATAATGAGCCCTTTTGATAAGACATCCTGATAGATAGGTGGCTTCTATTTTGTGTATGCCCATAACATTAACGAGTGGCTGACCTTTTTCATCCCAGAACGATTGCTCAATAAGATTCCCCCATGAATCATAGTTCTGTTTGCAAACTACCCAGCCGTCTTTTACCGGACATGGTTCTTCATCTGTTCCAAACGACTCTGCTCTTATCAGCCAACCAGACTCTTTATAATAAAAATGCACACCACAATTACCCGCCCGGTCTACCATGCGTTCATATTTTTGACTATTTTCCGACCAGGACATTGATTGCATACTCAATTCCCTGCCTTGAGAATCATACATCCTTTCCAAAGCGTGGGCACCATCTCTTCCTGATACCCTTTGTCCGTTTGAATCGCGATACTCTATTAGCCTTTCAAATCCACGTTCATCATAGGAAATTTGAACATAGTCCGCTTCATCCTGCCTCTGTTTTTGTGGATATCCGCTTTTATTTACAAAATGACCAACCACCTGTTTTTTCCAGTCATATAGATCAGAAGGTGCATATATAAAACGCCAGACAATATCTCCGTTCCCATTTTTCCCAATCTCATAAATCGGTCTGCCGTTTTTTCCGGAAAAATATTCCCACTGGCATACTGGCTGCAGTTCCTCTTCAGACAGATCTCTTTGTGCCGTCTTATCATTTGCGCCGAAAAAAGTTTGCTCTGTTTTTTCATCTATAGGGGCTTCGTTTGATGAATACAGATATGTTTCCATATTATGTTGTGTTGTCAAATTAAAGTGGGAATCAATAGCACGCAGGGATATCACCGTGGGATGGTGGGGGCCTATAAACCATATTCTGCGTCCCTGCGTTGTAATCTCATAGGAAGTTTGCCGGTGCCTTATAGCTTTTTCAGACAATGGTTTTCCTATCCCCCGGGGCTGACCGTATATTTTTTTGACAGAGTGAAAGTAAGTTTTATGCTCAAGGAACCAGCAATTAAAAACTAGTACCGCTGACAAAAGAATTAAAAACGTAGCACAGGAAGCCAGCGTAATATAACGGGATTTTTTCAGCCTTTTTTTATACTCAAGAATTTGATTTTCCCGTTCAGCATCCTGTATCCGTTTCTTTCTCAGGTTGCGATTCTCCAATGCCACGCCGGTTAAAAGATCATGTGACATTTCGACATGCCGGGTTCCCAACCGGTCCTCGAACCGCAACAAACGGCGATTCACTAGAATGTCAAGCTCGTCCTTTTTTATCCCCTTTTGAACGGCATCCGTCACCGGCAGGGTTGCCCGGAATCCGGATTCGGTAAGCAGTTGGTCTTCAACAAAAAATTGAACATTATCATCCAGACCCTCAAAGCTGCGGGCATACAAATCCTTTAAAATATCTTTGCCTTCTTCACAGACCAGGTCTTTTGTAATACTTGATTCACCGCGCAGAACCATTCGCCTGTAAAGTTCATCGCACATAACACTCAGATAGGCAGGTTCAACTTTATCCCTGCCCTGGTGATCCTGATTATTTTCTCCGGCAACCGCTTCAACGATTTTTTCGGCGACCGTATCATCTATCCATTCCCCCCCGGCCCTGGAAATAACCTCAAAAGCGGCTCTTTGATCAAATGACTGCAAGGCAAAGCGATTTCTCATAACTGAAGGCATCCTGCTCCTGAGAAGATCCAGCTTCGGTACATAATCTTCCCGTAAAGCAAGAATTATTTTGTAATTTTGCAGATTGGGATCGCAGCTGATGATTTTTTCTTCTGCTTCCACGGCCCGGCGTAAATTTAAGGGAATGCGATTTTCCGCCAGATCCGCCAGCTCGTCAATGAATTCATCCGCCCCACTACCAATCGTGAAAATTTCCTCAAATTGATCAAGAATAATGACCGGGGTCAACAAATCGTTTCTGGCACTCCAGCATTCAATGGAATGAAAAAATTCCCACAACCCCATGCCCGAAATATCAACTTCAGATATGCCTTCAATTTCCACTTTAAGCTTTTTGGCTTCTTCTATCAGGGTGGTTATGAGCTGTTCCTGTGGTGACGGAAGTCCCTCTCCATAGAGCAGGCGAACAACAACCGGAAATTTTCCGGAACTCCTCAGCAATGGCAACACCCCGGCCCTCAACAAAGAGGTTTTTCCTATGCCTGAAGTGGCAAACAGTATCGTAAGCACATCCCGGTCAATGAATTTGACAAATTCTTGTATTTCCCGGTCCCGGCCAAAAAACAGAGCCTGATCCTCTTCCAGATAATAATTCAGTCCCTTCCAGGGAGACTGTTCAAGATGTTCCGCCATCTTTTCCTGTTTATTTTGCAAGCCCCCGGATGTGGCTTTCACACTATTCATGAACGGGTCCTCCTTAAAATGCGGATACCTTCACGGATGCTTTCTATGAAGGATTCATCCACTTTCCCATCAGGTGCATATGCCCAATGAATTTTGCTGAAAGGCCTCACAAAGAACGCCTCGCATGTTGTATCATCAAGGCAAAGTGGGCGGATATATCTGTCTTCGGGCATTCGCATGGAGTCGGAACGTCTGGCAAGGTCCCATTCACGTAAAAAGAAGCGCTCCCGTTTTCCTCCCCAATTTTCAGGATTCAAAGAGCATGATATCAAAGGCACAAAAAAGGAGGCTTTCCTGATTCGCTCTTCTATGACCGCCTCCCATCTGTCACCGGATTGCAGTGCTGAAGAATCCATCCATGTATCAATCCCGGCTGTTTCCATCTGATTGCGGATTTTGACGGCAAAATCCATATCCTCTCGAATATAACTGATAAACACGGCACCGGGTTTCATCGGTTCAAACGCATCCTGTTCAAAATCCGAAGAAGGAGCTGCAACGGAGACATTTTCAACTTCAGGCAAGGTTTTAAGCCAGCGGTCATATAGTTCAGCGACAAAAGCAATGGGGGAATAGGGTGATAGAATTTTTCCGCCTTTGCGTTCAAGGAAAGATCTGAGCCCCATATCGTCGTTTTTACTTACATACCAGAGATCTACATTTTTTCGGTTTGCATGCAGGGCATGAACAAAAAACCGGCCGAGCCAATCCGGGAAATTACATCCTAACAAAAGCACGGTCTTCCCCTGAAGATAGTCATAAAAATTTTGAGGGCCATATTCACGGTTCAGCAAAGACCAGCTGAACTCAATCAGATCATCTTCAGTAACCGCACAGGTCCCGGGACAACGGCTGGTTGCCCCGAAAAGCTGCATTAACGCTCTGTTTTGCCGAAAGTTGAAATCAGATGGCAGATCGATATGCGCGCTTGAACCACCCGGAGCAAACAAGATTCGTGTAAACGGTTTATCGCCTTTTTCCATCAATCCTGCCAGAAAATGATCAATGGAGGTTGTGACAATAAGTGGAAATGACTTAATACCCACGATTTGTTCCAATGCCTTTGGAGTTAACCAGGGTTTTCTTTGTATGACATAATCAACCAGAACAGCAAGCTGATTGACATTTCTCACACGGCTTTTTGAGTTGGTTAGAATCTGGCCGGCAACCTGGTAGAGCAGGGGCATATTGCCCATTTTAGCTGTCTCTATCCCGGCCTCTTTTGCAGCTTCAAGGCCCCATTGATCGTAATATGAGATCAATGGGCCCTCACCATGTTCCGCTTCCAGTATTTCCGGCCCGATCACCGGAACAACCAGCTCGTCTTTGATCAGGCCCATCAGGATTTCCCAATCCCAGTCAGACATATTTGAACGCTCTGTTGCTGTCTCGGGAACATTAAATATATTCATAACCATATCTCCAAAGTTATAGAAGCTGCGATCGGCACAGATGGATCGCTATTCTTAAAGTTTAGCCCCGCACTGAGAGCAAAATTTACTTGCAGAATCGGATTTTGCGCCGCATTGAGAGCAGAAAAGACCTGCTTCAGCCGGAGGAACATTGTCGTTTTTAGCGGCAATACCATCCTGGCCCGTTTTATTCCGTTTCAGGGAATTTTCTATTTCCTGAACAACTTCATCGTCAAGTTTGGACTGTTTAATCAACCCTGTAATCTGGGTAATCAGAACAGGCCATGCCACAAAAAGCATTATCATGGTTGGAATGGCCTGCTGGCCGAAAATCCCGACCTCTGCATTGACCTGCCAGTTCTCGTGTATTGGCTCCAATTCCACATTTAGCGCAGTTTTCAGCCCAAAAACCATTTTAAAAATATTGCTGTTGGTTAAGGATATGTGGGCGCCTCCATTGGCAAGGCTTTCACTCTCCACTGTATACCCTTTTACCTCAAACACCTGTGTTACATCAGATATGACTTTATCTATGTCCACGGATCCGATACCAAAAATCAATTTTTGTGTTTTAAACGCACCCATCACTATGTCCTTTCTTTTTTACTATTCACCTCAATGGAAATTTCAAACGGCTCCTTTATTATCGCCTCCAGAGCTCCTGAATGTCATGATATTTGGTTGCCGCATAGAGGACTGTTATTTCTGCCAACAGATTCATGACATCTTTGCGATGCTCTTCCGGCAGGGTTTCATGGAGTTTCTTTAAGATATCCACGACCAATGCGGACTGGTCCCTTATTTCCTGGTCTGTAACCATTTGATCCGCCATTATTTTTTGAAAAGACTCTCGTTCCGCAACAATTTCGTCCAACCTGAAAATTCCGGTTTTTTCATCAAACCACTTTGTTTCCATGAATGGTATCTCCTTTAATTATTCCGACGTCTATAACGACAATGACTCACCACAGAACCGGCAGAATTTGGCTGTTTTATCAACGGATTTCCCGCAACTACCGCATTTTTTATACGCTTCGGAAGAATCTGCTGCTGAAGATTCTTCCCCCATACAGATCGTTTTAAACTCGTCCTGTGTACACCAATGCTGAATTTCCCTTGCACGGACCGCCGAAAACGGATGGCTCATCATCATAACCTGCATGCCCATGAGTACTTTGCTCCACCAGGAACGGTCCAGTTCGTCATTAAACGCTTCGGCCTGCTGTGCGTAAAGCTCTATATTAACATTTTCGGTGATACTTTTTGGGCCGCCGGATAGTCGAATCAGGGTTTCAAGCAAAGGCTTATGGTCTTCCATAACAACCGCCGCCGCTCTGTCAGCCGAGAATTCACTTCTTCGATACCAGTACAATAAAGCCAGGACGGCCGGATACATCGCTTTTCCGGGAAGGCCCAGAGAGCCAAGGCCGTAATTGATCAAATACCTTGCCATGGTTCCGTAAAGTGTGTGACGGCAGGCAATATGTCCGCATTCATGGGCAAAAACCGCCTGGATTTCATCCTCGTCAAGATACTCCATCAACCCGGATGTAACCGTGATAAATATCTTTGTATCCCCATAGGTATAAGCGTTGGGAGCAGGATTCATCTCAAGGTATAATTCTGGTTCTATAATTCCCAGTCTTTCAACGGGCAGTTTAAGGTATCGGTATATTTCCGGAAGCTGCTTATCACTGATCCTGATTTTCTGGGCCATATTAACGCCTTGAAATACCCGCTCGTCATAAATCTTCATCAGGGTTTTTGCCAATTGTTTAAACCCGGGAACCGACTCCAGATGCATACGGGCTTTCCTATCCTCTGGATGAATAAAATCATATGTACTGCACTTCATTTTATCTCCTTTCCTGTTATTGGATTTTTTGAAGGCCCACACCAATCAAACCGGGCTGAATATTAAATCTCGATTCAACTCATTTATTTTTCCTGCAGCTTTTGTGGTTGATTGGAAATCTGGCTTATTGTAATACCAAGCTGCCCTTTCGGGACCATATATTCAATAATCTTTCCTCCACGCTCAATTTTAATTATTGTCGGGGTTGATCATAACTTCGGCCACCTTATGCACGTCTTTTCAGAACCTAAAAAATAACGCTTGGATTACAAGCGGTTAATAGTGCCATAAATCGGGTTTTCTCATGAGTGGCCCATCTTATGATCAACCCCAATATTTCTTTAATATTCTTGGACGGTACCCAGAAGCCCATAACGAAAAAAAACTAAGCTTACGAATAAGGCATCTAAGATTGAAAGATATACCGCCTTCAGCTTTGTTCCTTAAAAAAGATCAATTATAATATAATAGAAAAATATAGATTGCTTTTTCATCAAAATAGCTATTCACAAAAACAATTCAATGTCAAGCTTGAATTCATAGAAGCATAGATCTTCGTATATGGACGAACTCCGCTATGGGTAGCGCATGCTGATGGAAGAAAACAGCGATCTTAACAGGACACAGCCAATGAGGTTCGCCGGTCAATTCAATCAAAGAATCCATGCTTATGCTTAAAAATTCAGTCACGGCCTTTTTTCCTCCTGTAGGAATCAAATGCAATGGTTCCTTGGAAATCATAAATAACGGCCCTGAACCGGCACCGTGCCGGGCAAAATTTTTCGGCAGACCGGATCATGGCGTGGCCCACCTTTTCCAGCACATCCGGGTATTCGGGCCAGATCATTCCAAAGGCATGCCGGGCCCTGTTGGCGTTTAAAACCTGCCGGGCCAGGATTTTATTGCCGGTCTCTTTTTTGACCACATCCGAAAGCCACTCCATGGTGAGCTCCGACTTGGCGGCATGGGTATGAACAAACCCCTGGGCCATTTTCAGGGCCTTGCCGAAAAACACGGCCAGGGTGGCATTGGGGATCTTATGTTCAGCAAGGCTTTCCATGGAGATGCCGAAAAAATCGCCGATCTGTATAAAGGCCTCTGGATGCAACTGGTACAAATCGCAAAAAAACGCTTGGGAAAACCGCTCGGATCGCCGTCCTGTGGTCAGAACGACATGGTCGCACCCACACGCCCCGGCCACGGACATGGCAGATCTGATGGTGGCGGTATAGGCTTCGTGGGACAAGGGGTTGACAACTCCTGTGGTTCCCAGAATTGACAAGCCCCCTTCAATGCCCAACCGGCGGTTCAGGGTTTTTTCGGCCAGCACCTCGCCGTTTTCCACAAAAATTTCAGCGCTCACCCCGGCATTGCTGTGATACTGGTTAAGCACCTGCAGGGCGGATTCACGGATCATCTTCCGGGGGCCGGGATTGATGGCAGGTTCTCCCGGCGGAATCTCAAGGCCGGGCTTGGTGACCATGCCTACGCCTTTGCCGCCGGTGATTTGAACCGTCCCGGCTTCATCTGTCAGGCCCACCACGGCACCGATCCTGGCCCGGTGGGTAATATCCGGGTCATCCCCTGCATCCTTGACCACCACGGCCCGGACCAGACTATTGTGTGCAGATACCAAGTCAACAAGTACCTCAAGCGTCTGACCGTTAAGCAGATTGATTTTTACTGATCCGGGAACCTGCTTTGTAAACAGGTATACCAGGGCCGCCTTTACCGCAGCCGCAGCTGCCGTGCCCGTGGTAAATCCCCGGCGTAAATTTTTTGTCTCTCTATCCGACAAACCAATATACCAGTCCCACAAAAACGATACTTGCCACCCGGAACCCCTGGCCCATCAGTAACATGGACAGCCCCATGCCCGGTGAAAAAATGCCCATGTAATGGGGCAACTGGTGCCGGATGGCCCGGAGGGGAAACGCGATGATATTGCCTAAAAGCAGTGCGATCACGGTCTGTTTCACGGTGATGGTGCCGGCATCCATCAAGGCGCCTGCCGCGGCAAACCCTGCAGTGAACTCCGAAGCAAAACTTAAGACCACCACGCTTAAGGACTGGGCCGGGACAAAATTCTGCACGGCAAACCGGGTCATAAAATTTTCAACAGCATCAAAGGCACCTGCCGCGGTCAGCACATAAACCACGGTGTAGACCGGAACCACAAAAGCCACCACCCGGACAAACCGGGCGGGAAGTTTCTCCTTTAAGGCGTGCATCAACGGCTTTTTCTTTTTTGAAATACCCTGGGTGTCCCCGGCCTGAACAAGGCTATCCGCAAAAGCACCTGAACTTTGGGGCTCCACAAAAAAATGTCCGAACACGACGAACAAAAAGGTGCGAACACAGGTGGCCAGAAAGGTCAAAAGAAAATAAAGCAGCCCTGCCGTACGCGTTAAGGGCACCACAATAAAAAAAGTCATGGGCAGGTGCAGAAAATAGGCCGGGAACTGATTGATGAAGTTGGTCAAAAAAAGCTGGCACCGGGTGATCTGCTTTTCCTTATAAAAATCCAGGAGCATGGCATTGGCAGAGACCCCTGAAAAAAAGGCTGCGGTGAATGCGGCAGAACACCTGTGGCCCAGATTGGCAAACCTGAATATCGGTGAAGCCAGGGCACCGAGCTTGCGGGTCCAGCCCGTGTCATCAATGGCCTGGGCCGCCACAAGCCCGATACAGACAAAGGCAAGCATCCGGGAAAGCGGCCAGAAGAGGCGTTTGGGCAGCTTTGCCAGGGTGACGCCATCCACCCAGGCAAGGCCTGCACCAAGCACGACGCCTGTGATCAGAAGCCCGATCAAAAGGGCCAGGCCGTTATTCTGTTTTTTTCTGACTTTCGACACAATACCCGCTTTTCTTGGATATGATCAGGGTCCAGTAATCCGGTTTTCTCTCCCGAAACGCATTCACATTGGTGATGATCTGCTCGCCTTCAAGCCCGCATCTCACAATGCCCACGCTCTTATCGGCCATACCTGCCTCATCCAGGGCCTTTACAATATCCCCGGTATTTTTATACGCTTTAAGAAAAATCACATTGTCGGCACGGTCGCTGATTTCACGGAACTTGTCCCCGCCCAGGACACCGGATAAAAGGGTCATGGACTCCTCGCCCTCCACCAGAGGCGTGTTGATGCGGGCGGCTGCGGCCTGGTAGGAGGTGATGCCCGGAATGGAGCATATCTCAATATGCGGGGCCAACTTGCGGACAGATTTAAGCAGATATCCGTAAGTGGAGTAGGTCATGCTGTCCCCAAGGGTGATAAAGGCGGCATCTTTACCCTGCTCCAGCACCTTAATGACGGTTCTGGCATTATCCTGCCATGCCGCTTCCATGACCTGCTTGTTCCGGGTCATGGGAAAAGGCAGTATTTGAATGGGCACAGACGCCTTTAAATGGGGTTTGACGATCTCAGCCGCCTGGCTGTGGGAATTTTTTGCAGAGGACGCGCCAAACACCACGTCCACCTGGCTCAAAATGCTAACGGCTTTCAAGGTAATGAAATCCGGGTCTCCGGGGCCCACACCAATACCATACAAAATGCCTTGGGTCATTCTACGTCCTTTCACCGGCAACCTTATCTTTTGCAATCAGTGCCAACGCATTAATCACACTTGCCGCCACATTGGAGCCGCCTTTGCGGCCCACATTTGAGATATAAGGTATCTTGGTTTCGATCAGGGCTGCCTTGGATTCCGCCGCATTGACGAACCCCACGGGAAGCCCCACAACAAGTGCAGGATTCGCCGCTTTATTGTTTATCATGTCCAGCAGATGAAGCAAAGCCGTGGGCGCATTCCCCACCACATAAATACCATTTTCCATGATTTGTGCGGCCTTTTCCACGGCCACACGGGCCCGGGTCACCCCCCTTTCCGTTGCCTGTTCCGCCACCCGGGGATCAGCCATGAGGCATTCACACCGGCTGCCAAAACCTGCTAAAAGGTCTTTGCGGATACCGGTTTTGGCCATATTGGTATCCGTGATTACGGTGCACCCGTTCCGGATCGCTTTGATCCCGGCCGCCACGGCATTGTTGGAGATCCTGACCATCTGCATGTATTCAAAATCCGCTGTGGTATGAATCATGCGCCGCACGATTTTCCACTCATCCGGGGCAAAGTTGTGGGGACCGGCCTCTGCGTCAATGATGGCAAAGCTTTTTGCTTCAATTTCATGGGGCTTCATTTACGAAAAAATTTCCTCTCGGTCTGATATTGAAAACACGCCTGAACAAAATTTTGCGGCAGGTCCGGGTTGCTTTTAAAATGCAGGTGCAGGTAGCTGCCAAGGGTCCGGTTCTTTTCAAACCCCGGCACAGCCCGGGTGCCGCCGGTCCGATCACAGGCATCATACACGCTTTTTTCCCCATGGTCATCCGGGATAGAGTAATCCAGGCTGGAGTAATGGAACTCATGCCCCCGGGCGGTAACACCTGTTGGCCCGAGGATCGTATCCCGGTTCAACGTAATTTCCCGGTATCCAAGGGCCCGCAACCTTTTGTTCATGCGGCAGGTAAACCCAAAACAGCCCACCATGTCGTGGCATTGCCCGTCTAAATCTTCCAGGGTACGGCAAAGGGTCATGAACCCGCCGCACTCCGCATAAATGGGCATGCCGTTTTTGCATGCCCGCGAAACAGCCTCTCTGAATCCAGTATTTTGCGCAAGGGTTCGGGCATGCAGTTCGGGGTATCCGCCCCCAAGATAGAGGCCGTCTATGTTATCCGGCAAATCCGGGTCCGAAAGCGGTGAAAAAGAAATAACCTGTGCTCCGGCCTGTTCCAGCAGTTCAATATTTTCAGGATAATAAAAACAGAATGCCGCATCCCGGGCCACGGCAATGCGCACAAACGCCGGTTTCTTTTGCGGGGGTGTGGACGCACCCGTACCGACCCAGGGCAGTGAATCCAGCAGCGCATCAAGATCCATACAATTTTCTACCAGATCGGCGAGGGCATCGGGCATCTGATCGCCAAGACCATGGTCGTCACTGGTGACAAGACCCAGGTGCCGGGAAGGAATTTCAATGTGAGGATTCCGGCCCACCCCGCCAAGGCAGGGCATCTTCACATTGCCTTCCAGGGCCTGGGTCAGATAGTCCAGGTGAACGGGACTGCCCACCTTGTTAAACAGCACCCCGGCGAATTTAAGGCCCGGGTCAAAATTTTCAAACCCCTGGACCAGGGCTCCGGCACTGCGGGCCATGCTCCGGGCATCCACCACCAGCAGCACGGGCAGGTCCAGCCATTTGGCCAGCTGGGCCGTGGAACCGGCCTCGCTCCTGCCGTCATATCCGTCAAACAGGCCCATGACCCCTTCCACCACGGCAATGTCGGCCTGTCCGGTGTTTTGCCTGAAAATGTCCAAGTTGGTCTGCCGTTTCAGCATCCACCCGTCCAGGTTACGCCCGGCAACACCCGTAACGGTGGAGTGGTACCCCGGATCAATAAAATCAGGACCGGCCTTAAAGGGTGCAACACGCAGTCCGCGGCGCTTGAATGCAGCCATCAACCCCAGGGTTATGGTAGTTTTTCCGCATCCGGAATGAACGCCTGCAACCACAATCCCCCTCATTGTAGACCGCCCTTTTCAAGCACCCCGGGATAAAGCATCTCTGCAATGGTGTGAATGCCTTCAAGCAAATCCATGGTGGGCCGGGAGACGATCTTTTCATCCACGATGAAAATCTGATTTTCCTTGACCGCCCGGATCACGTCGAAACCGGGCTCATCTTTGATCATCCGAATTGTGGGCTGGTTCATGGCACCCTTCTGGGCAAGGTATACATCAATCTCATGGGCATGGGATAAAATCCGCTCCTTGCCGTAAAAGGCGATATTGGTCCCTCTCACGGAGGGCGCGTCCCGGGCAATGTTTACACCGCCCGCTGTTTCCAAAGCAAAGATGGCCATGGCACCAGGTGTAAAGGTTTTCATCCGGGAGTGAATGGCCTCAAAATAGACCTGTTTTTTATCCGGAATCCCCCGGATCACGGCTCCAATTCCGGCAATTTCTTCTTTGAATGAAGTGACCATCTGCCCTGCCTGATCTCCTTTACCGGTCAGGGTGCCCAGGGCCAGCCAGTAGTCAAACATCTCGTCCACACTGCCGGGCTGAAGGGAGACAACAACAATGCCTGCTTTTTCCAACCCCTTTACCAGGGCGGCATAGGCCTGATCAATCATGGGACGGATCAAAACCAGTTCCGGCCGGGCAGCCATAAATTTTTCAAGCCCGTCATGGTAGGAAAATTTTGGTTTGCCTTCCCAACTGTCCATGGGGCAGATCCCGATGATTTCATTATTAAGCCCCAGGGTTTGCAAATTCCGGGTATGGGCACCGTACAGGCTGATAATCCGGGTAAAGGGCGCATCAACCTCGATGCTGCGCCCCGCAGCATCCGTAACAACATTGCCGCCATGACTTTGCACCGGCCGGATCCAGGCCCCAAAAACCAAAAAAAATAGAATAATTATCGAATTAATGATCTTCATTTTATAAACACCACCTGTTTACAATGGATGGTTTCATCAAAATATACTCTGGATGACACGTCAAACACCGCTTTGATAACCGATTCCGTGAATACCTCGTCAACCGTCCCATGGGCTGCGACCCGCCCATTTTTTAAAAACAGCAAAGAGCCGCAGAACCGGGCGGCCAGGTTAAGATCCTGCATCACACTGATCACGGTCAGGCCGTTATGTTTCACCCTGTCCGCAACCAGGGTCATAAGCGCCAGGGTATGGCGGATGTCCAGGTTG
>NZ_DDYV01000054.1:0-4462 GCF_002348205.1 Desulfobacter sp. UBA2225
CTGACGGGCTTTTGGTGGTCCTTGCCTCGGGAGACCCGCTTTTTTTTGGCATCGGCGAAACATTGATCGCACGTCTGGGGCTGGACAAAGTCATCATCCATCCCAATGTCACCAGCATGGCTGCCGCCTTTGCCCGGCTTAAACTGCCCTGGCAGGATGCCGCCTGGGTGAGCCTGCATGGCCGGGACAATATGTCGGCCCTGGCAACGGCCATGGATGACAGGGACCTGCTGTGTGTGCTCACCGATCCTGAAAACGATCCCTGGATTATTAAAAAACAGGTGGATACCCATGATCATGCCTGGCGAATGTGGGTGCTGGAGAACCTGGGAGCCCCGGAAGAAAAAATTTCTTCCATGGATGAACACACAGATCTGTCCCAGGTCTTTGCCCAGCCCAATGTGGTGGTGCTTCAAAAAGGTGAACTGGCCGCCCCATCCGGCCCCTTGCGTTTGGGGACTCCGGATAACTGGTTTGTCCATGAAAAGGGCCTGATTACCAAGGCCCCGATCCGCGTTCTCTCTTTGGCGGCCCTGGAATTGGCATCGGACAATATCTTGTGGGATCTGGGGGCCGGTTCAGGATCTGTGGGGATTGAAGCCTCGTTGTTTTTGCCGGACGGATTTGTCTATGCCGTGGAAAAAAATCAGCGTCGTGTTGAACAGATCAAGGCCAATGCTGAGCGATTCAATGTTAAAAACATCTCTGTCATTTTAGCGGAACTGCCCGATGGGTTTGCAAATCTGCCGGTGCCTGACCGGGTTTTTATCGGCGGCTCCGGCAAAAACCTCGGCCGGGTGCTGGATGTGGCGGCAACGGTTTTGAAGCCTTTGGGCAGAATCGTTGTAAATACCGTCCTGTTAGAAACACTGCATCTGGCGGTATCGGTGCTGGAAAAAAAGGGTTTTGGGGTGAGTCTGACCCAGGCCCAGGTCAGCACGTCACGGAACATGCCCTGGGGGCGGCGTATGGAAGCGTTGAACCCCGTGTGGATTATTGCAGGAGAAAAAAGGAAAGATTAAAAGTTTGGAGCCTGTAAAAATGATATACCGGGTGTATGAGTAAAAATTACAGTTGATGATCAAAAAAGTAGCCGTTATAATAGGACTGAAAATAAGGTCCTGAAAAAGGGTCCAAAAAGGAGGTCTTATGCGTCAAGCAAAATTTAGTGTTGAAGAATCACAATCATTATTTCTTAATAGTTTTAAACAATACGGATTCAAGGATAAGAGCGCGATGCTCCGGGCGGCCATTGACCGGTTTAAAAAAGAAATAGAGCTTGAAAGTCTTAAAAAATCAGCGGATCTGTATTCAGAGATTTATTCCGAAGATGATGATCTTAAAGAGCTGACCGACACGGCAGTAAACGGATGGCCGGAATGACAACACTTAAACGGGGAATGGTCATTGACGTGGATCTTAATCCCATTAAGGGGTCGGAAACCGGAAAAATCAGGCCTTGTATCATTGTGACCAATGAGGTGTATAATCAAAGAGTTCCGGTTATCCAGGTGGTGCCGGTAACGGAATGGAGTGCAAAAAAGGCCCGGATAAAAACCAATGTTGAACTCCTTCCCTCATCTGGCAACGGCCTGTCTAAAAAATCCATTGCAGACTGTTTGCAGACACGTCCCATAGACCACCGCCATAGATTGATAAAAATTCGGGGGCAATTGGCAGCGGAGCAAATTCCAAAAATCAATAAGGCTTTACAAATCGTTTTTGAATTAGATTCATAGCCCGGATATTTAGAATAAC
This sequence comes from Desulfobacter sp. UBA2225, assembly GCF_002348205.1. NCBI lineage: Bacteria > Pseudomonadati > Thermodesulfobacteriota > Desulfobacteria > Desulfobacterales > Desulfobacteraceae > Desulfobacter > Desulfobacter sp. UBA2225. The sequence goes on from NZ_DDYV01000054.1 coordinate 1,759, forward strand.
CCGTTTTTACACGATTTTAACTTCCCGGCACAAAAAGGAAAGGTGTGATGGAAAAATTTCCGATTATATTTACCGGGGCAGGGCCGGGGGCTCCGGACCTGATTACGGTCAGGGGGATGAAAGCCCTTGAAGGGGCTGATTATATCCTTTACGCAGGGTCTCTGGTGCCCGAAGCTGTGCTGACCTGGGCCGGTGACCGGGCAAAAAAAGCGTCCAGCGCCGGCATGCACCTGGACGAGATGGTGGATGCCATGGCCAATGCCTGGGACAAGGGGCTTAAGGTTGTGCGGCTGCATACCGGAGATCCTTCCCTTTACGGGGCCATTGCCGAGCAGATGATGCTGCTGGACCAACGGGAGATCCCCTACGAGGTAATCCCGGGCGTTACTGCGGCGTTTGCCGCGGCTGCCGCGCTCAAGGTTGAATACACCGTACCGGAACAATCACAGACCCTGATCTTCACCCGGATTTCAGGCCGGACCCCGGTACCGGAAAAGGAATCTCTGGAAAGTTTGGCCGCCCATAAAGCCTCTATGGCAATTTACCTAAGTGCCGGTATGGCCGAACAGGTGGAGAAAATTTTGGCCGCAACCTATGGCCCTCAAGCACCGGTGGCCGTGGCCTATCGGGTAAGCCATCCTGAAGAGCGCATTATTGTCACTATCGTAGATCGGTTGGCCGAGACCATGGCGGAAAACAAGATCAACCGACTGGCACTCATTATTGTTGGACCCTTTCTCGAGATGGGAAAAAATGCCAAATCACTGCTGTACGACCGGGCCTTTGCCCATGGATATCGGGACAGGGCGTGATCGACTGGGCTGACAAAAAGCTTGCGGTGTGGGTGCTGACACCCCATGGAATGGTCCTGGCAGACCGCTTAAAACAGGCGTGGCCCCATACCGACCTGTTTGCTTCACAGACACTTGCACCTGGTGAGCCCTATACCGGGTTCTTTGCTTTGGGCAAGGCTCTGGCAGGGCTCTGGGACCGATATGATGCGCATTACTTTATTATGGCAACCGGTATTGTGGTGCGGACCATTGCTCCCCTGCTCCAGGATAAAACAAAAGATCCTGCCGTGGTGTGCGGGGATGAGGCCGGTCATTTTGTGATCAGTCTGGTGTCAGGCCATATTGGCGGTGCCAATGACCTGGCCGTCAAGCTTTCGGCTATACTGGGGGCAACGCCTGTGATCACCACGGCAACGGATGTCAACCAGGTGCCGGCCATTGATGTGATTGCCCGGGACCTGGACATTTATATCGAAAATAAAGCGGCCATTAAACATGTGAGCATGGCCTTTATCAAGGGGGAACCCCTGCCGGTTCATGACCCGTTTCAGCTGGTGTCACCGCATCTGCCGTCCGAGCTCATGAAAGATCCCTCCTTATTTTCTTCTGAAAAATCCGGAATATGGGTGGATTACGCAGTCCGGGACCTTCCGGAAAAAGTTTTGATGCTGCGCCCCAAAATGCTGGTGGCCGGTATGGGATGTCGAAAAGGCGTGACCCGGCGGGAACTTGAAGATCATTTGCAACAGGTCTTTCATGCCCAGGGGGTCAGCGTAAACAGTTTGTCCAAAATCGTCTCCGTGGATCTTAAAGCAAATGAACCCGGGCTTCTGGCGCTTGCCCGAACCTTAAACGTGCCCATTGAATTTTATACAAGAGACGAACTGGACCAGGTGAAGACAGTGCCCAATCCCTCTTCCCTGGTGAATAAACATATCGGAGTCAAGAGCGTATGCGAAGCGGCAGCCATGCTGGCAACAGGCCGAACGAATCTGTTAATACCGAAAACTGCCGGCCGGAGAGTCACCCTTGCCCTGGCGGTAATATCCTTCAAGCTTTGAATTCGACCAGTTCATAAACATCTGAAAGCTTTAATTCACAATCAATGGCCTCTATATTGACGGATTGCGACATATGGGTGTATGGGGTCAATATTTGCCAAATGCCTTTGTCTCCACGAACAAAACGCTCCACAAGACAATTGTATTGAGAAACAAGGATATATTCCTGAAGCGAATCAATCTGCCGATAATGCCGGAACTTTTTCCCCCGATCATACAGCTCGGTGGCACTGGAAAGAATCTCGATAATGACAATGGGGTTCAGTAAGGTTTCAACGTCTTTAATGCTTTCCAGTTCAATTTCTCCGCAGACAACGGCAATATCCGGATAGGTATATTTATCGATCTCTTTAATTTTGACCCGCATGTCGTTTGTGAAAGGCCTGCATGACGATCCCCGAAGCTTATTTTTGAGTTGATTGAAAATATTCCCGTTGATCTGATTATGGTCCAGGCTGCCGCCTGTCATCGCAAAAATTTCACCATTGAGGTACTCATGCTTGATTTGTGAAGTCTTCTCAAACGCCAGGTAAGCTTCCGGTGTTATCCGGATGTTTTCTTTTTGTCGGGTGTCCATGGTTGATCCTTTTTTTTATAAGAAAGTCTTCGTAAGCTATTAAGATCTTTAAAGATTTGTTTTTGGCTATGCCTGGCAATTGATATGTCAGGTCAGCCCATGGCTGTTATATGAAAGTTGTGTCCATCAGGACATGGCCATTCTATAATAAATTCTTTCTCCTCATTTCTTCATGATGTCAAGTTATAGTAGCTGATAGGCAGGGCAAATTGGTTCTGCGGTTTTTGTTTATTATTTAGTGGAGATGCTCCCCATTCGCTCATTTTAAATCT
>NZ_DDYV01000262.1:0-7335 GCF_002348205.1 Desulfobacter sp. UBA2225
TTGTGATGGTGGTATTTTCGACCTTGATGGCGTGATCACCCAGACTGCAAAAGTGCATGCCAAGGCATGGAAAGCCCTTTTTGATGGGTATTTAAAAGAACGGGCAGCCCGGGAAAATGAAAATTTCATCCCTTTTGACATGGACAAAGATTACCGTACCTTTGTGGACGGAAAACCCCGGTACGACGGGGTAAAATCTTTTCTCACTTCCCGTGGAATTGACCTGTCTTGGGGAGATCGTTCAGATGGGCCGGGCAAAGAAACCATATATGGTCTTGGCAATCAGAAAAACGAAATTTTTAATGACTTTCTGCAACAACAAGAGGCCACAGTATACGAAGATACCTTGAGCCTTATTTATGAGTTAAAAAAACAAGGCTGGAAGCTGGCTGTAATTTCAGCCAGCAAAAATTGCATGCCAGTGCTTAGGTCTGTTGGTATTTTAGACTGGTTTGATACGGTGGTGGACGGTATCCTTTCCGAGCAGCTTGGAATAAACGGAAAACCTGAACCGGATATATTTTTTGAGGCTGCCCGCCGTATTGGGGTCACCCCTGAAAGGACAGCTGTTTTTGAAGATGCAACCGCAGGGGTAAGCGCTGCAAAAAAGGGTGGGTTTTACCAGGTAATCGGTGTGGACAGGGCAAAAAATGAAGGCATTCTTAAAAAAGCAGGCGCAGATGTTGTTTTTTCAGATCTGTGTGACATCCGCATCAATGGCCGGCTGCCGGTCAGAAAAAAACAGATGGCATCCCTGCCTCCTGCACTGGACCATATTCAGGATATTTTACAGCAGGCAGGTGATAGGAAACCAGTCCTTTTTCTGGATTATGACGGCACCCTGACCCCTATTGTCAATGATCCGGAAAAGGCCTTTCTTGATCAGGACACAAGACAAACACTGGAAAAAGTGGCTGAAAAATGGGTAGTTGCCGTCATCAGCGGCAGGGACCTTAAGACCATTCAACAGTTTGTACAATTGGATAATCTCTATTTCGCCGGCAGCCACGGCTTTGATATTGCCGGCCCCGCGAACCTGACCCTTGAAATGCAGAAGGGAAAGGATTTTCTGCCGGTTCTGGACATTGCCCAGGGCCATCTGGAAGAAAAACTGGCAGACATACCGGGTGCTGCCATTGAACGTAAAAAATTTTCCATTGCCATCCATTACCGGAACGTAAAACAAACAGCAGTACAATCAGTCAAACAGGCGGTTTGCCAGTTGCAGGCAAAGCATCCTGAACTGCGCATCACTGAAGGGAAAAAAGTGTTTGAACTGCAGCCGGATATTGACTGGCACAAAGGTAAAGCCCTGATATGGCTGATGGAAAAACTCAAATTAGACCGGGATACATATTATCCCCTGTATATTGGTGATGATATAACCGATGAAGATGCATTTGAGACGCTGGAAAAAATCGGCACCAGTATTATTGTCAAGGGCAGTTTTCACCCGACGTCAGCAGATTTTGTCCTTGAAAACACCCGGGAAACTGCCGCATTTTTAAAAAACCTGTTTGATGAAAAGGAAAAAGGTAAAACGATATGACTGCCTGGCATTTAACCTATGAGACCTATAAGCCACAAGATCAGGGACTTCGTGAAGCCCTGTGCACACTGGGGAACGGCTATTTCGCCACCCGTGGGGCCAGTGCCCAGGTGTCTGCCGGTGACACCCATTATCCCGGCACCTATCTGGCCGGGGGATACAACCGGCTTACAACCGTCATTGCCGGCAAGGAAATTGAAAACGAAGACCTTGTTAATATGCCCAACTGGCTCTGTCTGAAATTTCGTTTCACAGATGGTCAATGGTTCTCCCCTGAAACCGCAACCATTCGCTCTTATTGCCAGGAACTTGATATGAAAAATGGGGTTCTCATCCATATCGTTGTTTTTGAAGATGAACAGGAACGCCGCATCAGGATGGAAGAGCACCGCATTGTTCATATGGGAGACCGGCACACGGCTGCCATACGGGTATTATTAACCAGTGAAAACCAAACCGGATCCCTTGAGGTGGAATCTGCCATTGACGGCACGGTCCGGAACCAGGGTGTGAAGCGATATCGTGATCTCAACTGCCAGCACCTGGAAATTCTCGAAAGTGAATCAACCCAGAACGAACCGGTATTTTTAAAAGTGCAGACCGTCCAGTCTGAACTGCGGGTGGCTATGGCAGCCAGAACCCGGATAACAAAAAAAGGCAGTCCCTTGGATTTACAGGCAGAGCTGATAAATGACAATGGATATGTCGGCAAACGCTATACCGTGGATATCAGCCAGGGAGAAACCATTCAGGTGGAAAAAATCGTTCTGGTACACACATCGCGTGATATTGCCATTTCTGAATGCGGCCTGGCCGTCAGGTCAAGAATCAGGCGTGCCCCGAGATTTGACGATCTGCTTGCCAGCCATAAACTGGTTTGGAAACAATTGTGGCGGCGGTCTGACATGAAAATGACCGAACGTAGGAAAAACCGCCAGGACCTTCGTCCGGAGATGGTTGTCAGGCTGTATACCTTTCATCTGCTTCAGACCGTATCCAAACAGACCATTGATTTGGATGTAGGCGTGCCCGCCAGGGGCTGGCATGGCGAGGCCTACCGGGGGCATATTTTTTGGGATGAACTGTATATTTATCCGTTTATCACCCTGCAGTATCCGGAAATCACCCGCTCTCTTCTGCTGTACCGGTACCGCAGACTTGATACGGCCCGGGCTGCTGCCAAGGCCGCCGGATACACGGGCGCCATGTTCCCATGGCAAAGCAGCAGCAACGGCAGGGAAGAAACCCAGACAATGCACCTGAACCCCCAATCAGGACGGTGGCTCCAGGATAATTCTCATTTCCAGAAACATGTGAATGCAGCCATTGCATTCAATATCTGGAAATATTTCGAATCCACCGGGGATATCCAGTTCATGTGTGAATATGGTGCAGAAGTTTTGTTTGAAATTGCCCGGTTCTGGGCAAGCATTGCCACCTATAACAAAGATCTTGACCGGTATGAAATCCTCAAAGTCATGGGGCCTGATGAATACCATGATGGCTATCCGGATGCAGATGAACCCGGACTGGACAATAATGCCTATACCAATGTCATGGCCACATGGGTATTCACTCAGGCCCTGAATGCCCTGGACATTCTGCCCAGGGACCGGGTTTATGAGCTGTGTGAAACCCTGGGGATCACAGAATCAGAAATAGAACTGTGGTGGGATATCAGCCGGAAAATGCGGGTCATCTTTCATGATGACAACATCATCAGCCAGTTTGAGCATTATGACCAGCTCAAGGAGCTTGACTGGGATAAATACAGGAAAAAATATCCCAATATTCAGCGCATGGACCGTATACTGGAAGCCGAAGGAGACAGCGCCAACAATTATAAGATAACAAAGCAGGCAGATGTTCTCATGCTGTTTTACCTGTTTTCCGCACCGGAACTTAAAACACTGTTCAAACAATTGAATTATCCCTTTGAATACGAAACGATTCCAAAAAACATAGACTATTATGTCTATCGCACCTCCTATGGTTCCTCCTTGAGCTGGGTGGTCCATTCCTGGGTTTTGGCCCGTTCGGACAGAAAACGCTCCTGGAAATTTTTCTTAAAAGCCCTTCAAAGCGATATTGATGATATCCAGGGGGGCACCACCCAGGAAGGGATTCATATGGGTGCCATGGCCGGCGCCATAAATATTCTTCAGGAAGCATATATGGGCATAAAAACCCGGGGTGATTTTCTCTGGGTCAATCCGGAGCTGCCTGAAGTACTTGAGAGACTGAGAATGCAAGTGCGGCACAGGGGCAGCACCCTGGCATTTGAAACAACCCAGGATATGTGTAAAATCACCCTTTTGTGCAGCCCGAAAAATACCTTTAAATTTGGATTCAATGACAATATGTATGAACTGACAGTCGGGGTCACCAGAAAATTTCACATCTGAACCCCAGTCCATTCGGCTGCGCATGGTGGTTGGGTATGCTATGGCTTGGTCTGGTTCATGACAGGAATGACGGGTTATACCCCGGGCAAAGACTCCGGGCACATATGATCTAACGGTCACATATAACCTTCTATGTTTGGTTGCTGATCACTGGATTGAAACGGCAAACAATGACTATTTGTGATTAAAAATCAATATGATGTGCAAAATAATTCCGGAATTTTGAACCCTGGCATAATAATCGCTAATAATAATGGCTGTAGATCTATTCGGTTGTGTGTAAATATAACCCAAAACCCGGAAGGATAATTTGTAATTTGAAAACATGGCCTGGACAACCCTATCCGTTAGGTGCTGTATTTGATGGCTCCGGAACCAACTTTTCCTTGTTTTCCGAGATTGCCGAGCGTGTAGAACTCTGCCTCTTTGACGAGCAAGGCGTTGAGACGCGTATTAACCTGTCTGAAGTGACGGGTTGTTGCTGGCACGCATACCTGCCCTTTGTGGAGCCGGGCCAGCGATATGGGTTCCGTGTTCATGGCCCCTGGGACCCTTCCCGGGGCCTTTGCTGCAATCCTGCCAAGCTGCTGCTGGACCCTTATGCCAAAGCCATGGATGGACAGGTGCAATGGAATGAGGCTGTATTCCCGTATCCCTTTAATGACGGTCCCGGCATCCGCAGCGACGCTGACAGCGCCCCCTTCATGCCAAAGAGCGTGGTTCATAAGTCCCATTTCGACTGGAGCGGAGACCGTAGCCTGCGGATCCCCTGGCATGAAACCGTGATTTATGAAACCCATGTAAAAGGGTTAACCGCCCGCCATCCAGAAGTCCCTCCTGAAATGTCGGGCACCTATGCAGGTCTTGCGCATCCTGCGATTATTGAATACCTCAAGGCCCTCGGTGTCACGGCCGTTGAATTGATGCCGGTTCATTTTTTTATCGATGACAAGCACCTGCTTGATCAGGGACTGAAAAACTACTGGGGCTATAATTCCATCGGGTATTTTGCACCCCACATGGAATATGCCGCAGACAATCGTCCCGGCGGTGTTGTCGCTGAATTCAAACAGATGGTGAAAACCCTTCACCAGGCCGGTCTGGAAGTTATTCTGGATGTGGTTTACAACCACACGGCAGAGGGAAATCACCTGGGACCCATGCTCAGTTTCAAGGGAATTGACAACACCTATTATTATCGTCTTACCGATGATCCGCAATACTACATGGATTATACCGGCACCGGCAATACCCTGAATATGCGCAATCCCCATGTTTTGCAGCTTGTCATGGATTCTTTGCGGTACTGGGTTTTGGAAATGCATGTGGACGGGTTCCGATTTGATCTGGCATCTGCCCTGGCCAGGGAGCTGCATGATGTGAACCGGCTGTCCGCTTTTTTTGATATCATCCAGCAGGATCCTGTTATCAGCCAGGTCAAGCTTATTGCCGAACCCTGGGATGTGGGCGAGGGCGGCTACCAGGTCGGCAATTTTCCGCCGGTGTGGACCGAATGGAACGGCAAATACCGGGACTGCGTCCGTGATTTCTGGCGGGGGGAAAAGCGAACCATGGGCGAGTTTGCCGCCCGGCTTACCGGCAGTTCCGATCTGTACGAAAACACCTCGCGCCTGCCCTATGCCAGCATCAATTTTATCACGGCCCATGATGGGTTCACCTTGCATGATCTGGTTTCCTATAATGAAAAGCATAACATGGCCAACGGCGATGAAAACCTTGATGGAGAAGATTACAACCGTTCCTGGAATTGCGGTGAGGAGGGTGAAACCGACCAGCCGAAGATACTTGAACTGCGAAATCTCCAAAAGCGAAACTTTCTTGCAACCCTGCTCCTTTCCCAGGGCGTGCCCATGCTTTCAGGCGGAGATGAAATCGGACGCACCCAGAAGGGGAACAACAATACCTACTGCCAGGACAATGAACTTTCCTGGTACAACTGGGAAAATAAAGACGAAGGTTTGCTGGATTTTTGTAAAAAACTTATCCAGTACCGAAGAGACCACCCTGCTTTCCGGCGCCGGGGGTGGTTCCATGGCCGGTCGATTCATGGCAGCGATGTTGACGACATCCGGTGGTTCACCATGGCGGGGGAGCAGATGGCTGAAGAGGACTGGGGACTGGGGGTCACAAAATCCCTGGGCGTATTTTTGAATGGCGCCACCATTCCCAACCCCAACCCCCGCGGTGAACCGGTAATTGATGACAATTTTTACCTGATTTTCAATGCTTTTCATAAACCCTTGCAATTTGTTCTTCCCGGCCCTGATTATGGGAAGCAGTGGGTAAAGGATCTGGATACCCGGACCGGGTGGCTGGAAGAACAAACATTATTGAAAGCAGGGGACACAATCACGGTTGCGGCCCGTTCCCTGGTGGTGCTGCGTCATGAAACCTGAACCTTTTGCAACCTATCGGCTGCAGATGCATCCCGGGTTCGGTTTTGACCAGGCCACAGAGATTGTACCCTATTTGTATGATCTTGGAATCAGCCATCTGTATACGTCTCCATACCTCCAGACGGCGGCCGGCAGTACCCACGGATATGATATTGTGGATCCCGCACAGGTAAATGAGGAACTCGGAGGGACCCGGGCCCATGCCCTTTTGTGTGAGACCTTGGGTGCGGCCGGGCTTGGTCACATGATTGATGTGGTGCCGAACCATATGGCCGTTGCAGGGCGCCAGAACGCCTGGTGGTGGCATCTGCTGGAGAACGGACCGTCCAGCTGTTTTGCCGCCTTTTTTGATGTGGATTGGAACAATGGTGCAAATCGCTGGCCCAACAAGATCCTCCTGCCGGTTCTGGAAGATCACTATGGCCGTGTCCTTGGGGAGGGACAACTCCGGTTGTCCTATTCAGAGGGGATGGTTACCCTTCACTATCACGACCATGTATTTCCTGTGACCCAAGCCAGCGTGGCCCAATTATTGTCCAAAGCAGATGAATCCTGTGGATCGGATGATGCAGTCATCGCCGCAGAGATTGCGCGCCTGAACCGTGATCCGGATGCCCTGGATCTGCTGATCAATCAGCAGCATTACCGGCTTGCTTTCTGGCGGATGGCGAACACAGACCTTGGATACCGCAGATTTTTCGACATCAGGGATCTGGCAGGCATAAGGGTTGAGGAGATGACGGTGTTCAACGCTGTCCATGAGCTGCCCCTGGCATGGGTGCACAAGGGATGGGTCCAGGGGCTGCGCATTGACCATCCGGACGGTCTGTGGGACCCGGCTCAGTATTTTTACAGATTGCAGAAAGCCTGCCCCAATGCCTGGGTTGTTGTGGAAAAAATTCTTGAACCCGGCGAAACTCTTCCATCAGAATGGCCTGTTGCCGGCACCACGGGATATGATTTC
>NZ_DDYV01000101.1:0-5325 GCF_002348205.1 Desulfobacter sp. UBA2225
GGCGATTCCATTACCGTGGCCCCGGCCCAGACCCTGTCCGACAAAGAGTACCAGGCCCTGCGGGATGCCTCCATTGCCATCATCAGGGAGATCGGCGTGGACACGGGCGGTTCCAATGTTCAATTTGCCGTGAACCCGGATAACGGGGATATTATCGTGGTTGAAATGAACCCCAGGGTATCCAGGTCTTCGGCTCTTGCCTCCAAGGCCACGGGCTTTCCCATTGCCAAAATTGCCGCCAAGCTTGCCGTAGGGTATACCCTGGATGAGATTCCCAATGATATCACCGGGGAAACCATGGCCTGCTTTGAGCCATCCATTGACTATTGTGTGGTCAAAATTCCGCGCTGGACCTTTGAAAAATTTCCCGAAGCTGACGATGTACTCACCACGGCCATGAAATCCGTGGGTGAAACCATGGCCATCGGCAGAACATTTAAAGAGGCCCTTCAAAAGGGTCTGCGCTCCCTTGAAATCGGCCGGGCCGGTTTTGGTGCCGACGGAAAAGACCCTGCTCCCGGATCTGTGACGGGTATGGATCTGGAATACAAATTATCCACCCCTAATTCCCAGCGGATTTTTTACATCAAATACGCCATTGAACACGGCATGCCCATCACCATGATTCATGATCTCACCGATATTGATCCATGGTTTCTGTACCAGATGAAGCAGATTGTGGACCTTGAAAAGCAGTTGAAACTGGCTGGTATGAACCTGCCAAAGGATCTTTTTGAAAAGGCAAAAAAATACGGGTTCTCCGACATGCAGCTGGCCTATCTGTCCGGGGGGCTGACAGACAAGCAGATCGAACAGAAACGAAAAGCTTTAGGCATTGTTCCGGTATATAAACTGGTGGACACCTGTGCCGCGGAATTCAGGGCCGTTACCCCTTACTATTACTCCACCTATGAAAGCGAATGCGAAGCCCGGGTGTCGGACAAGAAAAAGGTAATCATCCTGGGCGGCGGTCCCAACCGCATCGGCCAGGGTATTGAGTTTGATTACTGCTGTGTTCATGCCTCCTTTGCCTTAAGGGAAGAAGGGGTTGAATCCATCATGGTCAATTCCAACCCGGAAACGGTCTCCACGGACTATGACACCTCTGACAAGCTTTACTTTGAACCTTTGACCCGGGAAGATGTGCTTCACATCGTGGAAAAGGAAAAACCCTTTGGGGTGATTGTCCAGTTCGGAGGCCAGACACCTTTGAACCTTGCCACGGACCTTCAAAAAGAAGGGGTTCCCATTATCGGCACAAGTCCGGAAAGTATAGACCGCGCCGAAGATAGGGATCTGTTTGCGGCCATGCTTAAAAAACTGAACCTGCGCCAGCCGAATAACGGCATTGCATATTCCTACCAAGACGCCGTGAAGGTGGCCAGGGATATCGGATACCCGGTCATGGTTCGTCCCTCCTTTGTGCTGGGCGGCCGGGCCATGAAAATCGTCTATGATGAAAAGGATCTGGAATCCTATTTTGAACTGGCGGTCCAGGCATCCCCGGACAAACCCGTGCTCATTGACAAGTTTCTGGAAGAAGCCTTTGAGCTGGATGTGGACGCCATTTCCGACGGTGAAGATACCATCATCGGCGGCATGATGGAACATATTGAAGAGGCAGGTATCCATTCCGGCGATTCCGCCTGTGTGCTGCCGCCCTATTCCATTGAAGCGCACCACATCAAAGAGATGTCGGATGCGGCAAAAGCCATTGCCAAAGAACTAAATGTTAAAGGTCTGATGAACATCCAGTTCGGGATTATGAATGACACGGTGTATATCATTGAAGTCAATCCCAGGGCATCCCGGACCATCCCCTTTGTCTCCAAGGCGATCGGCGTGCCTCTGGCTAAACTGGCCACCAAGGTGATGCTGGGAAAAACCTTAAAGGAACTTGGGGTGACCAAGGAAATCATCCCGCCCTATTATTGTGTCAAGGAAGCGGTAATGCCCTTTGACCGCTTTGAAAACGTCGATCCTGTTCTTGGGCCGGAGATGAAATCCACAGGCGAAGTCATGGGCATTGATAAAGATCTTGGCGCAGCTGTGGCCAAAGCCCAGTTTGCTGCCGGACAGAAACTGCCCAAGGAAGGCACTGTATTTATCTCTGTCCAGGACAAGGATAAAAAGGCGGCACTGCCTGTGGCAAAGTGTTTCCATGACATGGGATTCACCATCATGGCCACCCGGGGAACCGTCACATTCCTGGAAGAAAACAAAATTCCATCCACATTTGTAAAAAAAGTATCGGCAGGCCGACCCCATGTGGTGGACGCCGTGAAAAACGGTGAAATCCAGCTTATATTAAATACAGGTGCCTCCAGCCAGACCCAAAGAGACGGCTATGAAATTCGCAGGGCCGCCATTAAATATAAAATACCCTATGCCACCACCACGGACGGAGCCCGGGCCATCAGCCTGGCCATCCAGGCCATGAAAAAAGAGAACCTGACGGTTAAGCCGCTCCAGTATTATCACCAGGAAATTAAGCATTGAAAGAATCAGAAATGAATACGACCCACCTAAATTGTTCGACCTGCCCCGTTTTTACGCCCAGTGAACGTCCCAAAGATGAATGTGGGGTTTTTGGCCTTTACAAACACCCGGAAGCGGCCCAAATTACCTACTTCGGACTTTATGCGCTTCAACACAGGGGCCAGGAAAGTGCGGGCATCTCCGTGAACCGGGGGATTAATGATAAAATTTTCTCCCATAAAGGCATGGGGCTTGTACCAGAAATTTTCAACATGGACGACCTTAAACGCATTGAAGGCGGGTCTGCCATCGGCCATGTCCGGTACTCCACGACGGGAGATTCCGTCCTGGCCAATGCCCAGCCTTTTGTGGTGAACCATCGGCACCGCTCCTATGCCCTGGCTCACAACGGTAATCTGGTCAACGCCCACATCATCCGCGAAGAACTTGAGGAACAGGGCTCCATCTTCCAGACCACCATGGATTCGGAAGTGTTTCTGCACCTGTTTATTAAAAACCTTATAAAGGGCGATTATGAATCAGCCATATTAAAGGCAGTCTCAAAGCTTGAAGGCGCCTATTCCATGATTCTTCTGACCTGTAAGGGCGAAATTATCGGCATGAAAGACCCCAACGGATTCCGCCCCCTGGCCCTTGGAAAACTGAACGGGCACTATGTACTGGCATCTGAAACCTGTGCCTTTGACCTGATCCAGGCTGAATTCATCCGGGAACTGGCCCCCGGTGAAATCGTTATTATCAGTGAAGACGGCATCAAGAGTATCAAACATCCCAATGCAGCTGCCAAAAAATCCTTGTGCATATTTGAATATATCTATTTTGCCCGGCCTGACTCCACCATTGACGGCAAAAACGTCTATGAAATGAGAAAGGCACATGGAAGGCGTCTGGCCCAGGAATCCCATGTGGATGCAGACCTGGTCATGCCGTTCCCCGATTCCGGCAACTATGCGGCCATCGGCTATGCCGCAGAATCTGGAATCCCCTTTGAAATGGCTATGATACGCAACCACTATGTGGGCAGAAGTTTTATCCAGCCCACCCAGTCCATGCGGGATTTTGCGGTGCGGGTGAAACTGAACCCGGTACGGGAACTGATAAAAGGTAAAGATATTATCATTGTTGAAGATTCCATTATCCGGGGCACCACGGCCAAAACCCGTGTGAAAGCACTAAAGGAGTTGGGAGCCGGAAAAATACACATGCGGGTATCTTGTCCGCCTCATAAGTTCCCCTGTTACTACGGCATTGATTTTTCATCCAAAGGAGAGTTGATTGCGGCCCAGAAACCCTTGGATGAACTGACCGAATACCTTGGATTGGATTCCCTGCATTACCTGTCCATTGAAGGCATGCTTGAAGCCTCCGGGGTCAATGACCCTGAAGCAAATTTCTGCAAGGCCTGCTTTGACGGTACATACCCTGTGCCCTTTGATCCCAATTTTACCAAACAGTGCATGGGGTAACAGGTGTCAAGAAACTGGAAACAAGAGGGCCAAGCGCCGTTCGTGCCCATTTTATAACCCATTAGCCAGAATAGCCAATAAAAGTGAAAAAACAAACCGTTGCATTTTCAAGGCAGAGCACCAATCTATTTTTCCACATACTGACACGGTGCAATCTGCGTTGTGCCCACTGCTATATCAACCGAGACCAGCACGGAAGCAACACCCTTTCCCTGGATACGATCAAGGCGTGGCTTGGTATCTTTTCTTCCAAAGCAAAGGATACCAACCTAATTTTTTTAGGGGGTGAACCCACCCTTCACCCCGATCTTGCTTCAGCCATAGGCATAGCCGAATCCATGGGATTCAAATCCATCACCGTGGATACCAACGGTTTTTTATTTCACAACATCCTGGACAATATCACACCTAATCAAATTGACTTTTTTTCATTTTCTCTGGATGGTGTCAGCAAGGAAATCAATGATGCCATCAGAGGAGATGGATGCTTTGATGCCGTCATGTCCGGTATCAGCCGTGCTGTGGAAAAAGGTTTTTCCTGCTCAATGATATATACTGTCTCTGAAAAAAATATTCATGAGGTCCCAAAGCTTCCTGAATTGGTCAAGGATCTTGGTATTTCACGATTTTTTATCCAGGTGGTGGGTATGCGGGGCGAAACGGAAAACACCGATGCAAGGCACCAGGTATTAAAACCAGTCTGGAGCAGTATCATTCCAAAAACGGCGGAACAGATTGCACAACAGGGAATTATCGTTACCTACCCCAAGGTGTTCCTTACCCATGAAGAAACCTTTGAATGTGCTGCCAATGTTGCGGACAACTATTTTATCTTCCCCAACGGACGGGTGTATCAATGTCCTTTATGTGAGGATTTTCCCTTTCATTCCTATGAAATAATAAACAATCAACTTATGCCTCGTCCAAAAATCAATGAAAAGGATCTTTTCTCTTTGCAGATTCCCGAAGGTTGTGTAATGAACAAATTAATACAGCCGGGAAATATATCTTACGATGATAACCAATTCCCCCGCTATAAAATAGCCTGTTGCATGCTCAAGGAAGAATTGTACCCTTAAGACAGAACAGGCTTGATCATAAGATGGGCCACTTATGTAGCGACCAGATACAGAGCACCGTCAACTACCTGTAATCCCAACGCTATCTTACCGTCAATTAAAATATTGGCATAAAGTGGCCGAAGTTATGATCAACCCCGACATTTCAAGCGCCGCTAAAAGACAATCCTATAGGGCGCATTCCCATTTTCCGGGTTTTAAAAAAGTCTATCTTTTAGTGCAAAAAGCATGATATTTCCTGCTAAACTGAAACGAACAAAAAATGGATTGTGCTGATGAAA
>NZ_DDYV01000033.1:0-17019 GCF_002348205.1 Desulfobacter sp. UBA2225
GCTTTTTGAAGATCTCCAATCTCATCCTCACTGCTGGATTCAATATTTACGTTCAGGTTACCCTGGGCAAGCTTGTTGGCCGCATCAACACCTTGGGAAAGGGGCAGTTCAATGTATTTTTTGGTCATGTATCTAACCCAGAAGAACGCCGCAAGTATAAGTATGACAATGGTCGAAGTCTTAAAAAGGATTTGGTTCCGGACCATATTATGGAGTTGTTTTCTTTTCTCCACTATTTTATTGTGCACCCCGTCAGTATATGCGCCTGTGAGAACAATCCAGTCCCAGGGTTTGAAGTATTTGAAATATCCGATTTTAGGTTCATTTTTTTCAGATCCTGATTTGGGCCAGGTATAATTTATATGGCCGTGACCGTCAGACTTGGCCATCTCAATAATTTCCCTGAATATAAATCTTCCGGATCCGTCTTTTTTGTCCATAAGATTTTTGCCAATGGTTTCCTGATCTAAATGGGCTATAACATTGGCTTGGGTATCCATGATGTAAAAATAGTCATTGTTCCCATATTTCATATCAGAGACACTGTTTATGGCTACTTGTTGTGCGTCTCTTTCAGCTTTGTCAACGTATATGCCTGTACCGATGATCCAATCCCACGGTTTGAAGTAACGGACATAGGAGAGTTTTTTCAGCCATTTTTTGTTGTCATTAGGGGAGGGCCAAATATAGCCGACATATCCTTCTCCCGCTTCCTTGCACAGACGCGCCATCTCCACAAACATGGGAATATCGGTTCCTTCGGCCATAATGATTTTCTCGTTTTTGGTATACCGGGAAATGTCTTTTCCATTCAAAGCCGGTACCGTAGGATGCTGAACCATTTTGGGGTATGTGTCATTGATCCAGAAATAGTTATTGTTATCATAGCGCAACGCTTCAATTTGGGCCCCAATTTTTTTTTGGACGGTTTCCATTTTTTGATCTTCCATGCCGTCAATATGGGCGGACGGTTCCATGGCTTGTGTATACGCCCTGTTGATCATTGAATAAGGGAGGTCCACAAGATTTTTTAATTCTGAACCATATCTCTTTTTTATATCTTCAATCCTAACAGCCTGGCTGTGAACCTTTACGACCATGGTATAGACCGTATCCACTAAGTCTATGAGTTTTTGTCTGCCTTCATCCATCAGCTCGTTTTCAAAGGCAGCAATATTTTCACGGGCCTGGTGGATTGTGCTGTAAAGAGAGTAGCTCCCCACGATGCTTATTGAAATGATAATTGTCAGGATAACGATTACGATAATTTTTGTTTTGATTTTTAAGTTTTTAAAACGCATCCCATCCCCCCCTTCTACAGATTGCCTCGGCAGTTAAATATATCACTATGGTAATATCTGTACGAGGCTTGCGTTGTCAACATGAATCCCGTCATTTGCTTGGATTCAAGATATGGTGGCGCTTGTTAAATCCATAACCGAATATTCAAAGAAAATCTCATCGCTTCGGATTTAGGCGAAAAAAGGAGTGATATGGATGATAATATTGAACTTTTTTGACACACAATTTTGATTGGCGTATATTTTAAAAAAAATAGCGGTGAATCAGATAAGGAGTAGGCATGGTTTCCAAAGATCAAGATAAGGACGGCAACCTGGTGATGAAAATTGAAGGGTCTTTATCTGCGCATGACTTGGGAGCGCTCAAAGATCGTTTGTTGACGGGGCTGACAAATTATCAAGGGATTGTTTTTGATATTAATGGCGTAACCGACTGTGATACTCTGGGGGTTCAGCTCCTTTTATCCGCCAAAAAAACAGCTGACAAGTTAAATAAAACATTTCATATCACAGGTTACTCCCAGTCGATTCAGGATGCGGTAACCGGGGTGGGACTGAAAGCCGAAGATTTTCCCTGTTTCTCGAAGGAGGCTTAAGGAATGGCAAAGGTCATTATGACGGTGGATGATTCGACCAGTATAAGACAGATGCTAAATTTTACATTAAACCAGGCCGGTTATGAAGTCGTTGAAGCTGTGGATGGGCAGGAGGCGACCGATAAACTTGCCGCGCTCCACATTGATATGCTGTTGACCGATTTGAATATGCCCAACAAGAATGGCTTAGAGCTGATTGAATGGGTTCGGTCCATGCCAAAATTTAAGTTTATTCCCATTATTATGCTGACAACCGAATCGGATACGGAGATGAAACAAAAAGGCAAGGCTGCCGGGGCCACGGGGTGGATTGTGAAACCGTTTAAACCCGAGCAACTGATTGCCGTAGTAAAGAAAGTTCTTCGTTAATCCACGCGTGCCAAGGGACTCGGAAAAGGACAAATCTTGGCTTGAACATGTATATTAGAGGACATATCCCATGAATGAATCCAACAGATTCATTGCAGAGTTCTACAACGAAGCCGAAGAACTTCTCTCTGGTGTTGAAGACGCGGTTTTGGATATTGAAGAAAATCCCGGGGACCAGGAAGCGGTAAACCGGCTCTTTCGCGCCATGCATACCATCAAGGGATCCGGATCCATGTTCGGATTCGATGCCATTTCCGAGTTTGCACATCATGTTGAAACAGCACTGGATAACGTTCGAAACGGAACGGTTCCTGTGAGCAAGGCGCTTATCGATTTGATCCTGGTGTCACGGGATCGCATCACGGCTATGCTTGCCGAAGCCAACGGTGCAGGTCCACCGGTAGATCCCCGGGAAGGGGAGCAAATCATTGCCTCCCTTAAGGGGCTGCTTCGTTCCGATGTCGCGGAAGCACCCGTTGACGAATTCCCAAAAGATGGGCCGGAAAAAGCCTGTGTGCCGGATGCACCTGCGCCTCAGAACGAAGCGGTGTATCGTATCCGGATTTCACCTGATCCGGATATCTTTGCCATGGGCATGGATCCGGTCATGCTGCTCTATGATCTTGCAGATATGGGGGCGTGCAGTGTCATGGTCCATACTGAAAAAGTACCGGATCTGGAAAATCTTTCCCCGGAGTCATGCTATCTTTTCTGGGACATCCTTTTAACCACGACCAAGAGCGTCAATGCAGTCAGAGATGTTTTCATATTTGTGGAGGATACTTGCGAAATCGTCATTGAAACCGTTGAAGAAAAGGCAGCTGCATTGGAGGCGTCGACGGTGCCCAGGTCGGGGGACATTCTTGCCGAGTGTGGTGATATCCACAAAAAAGTCATAGACGAGGAATCCGATACACTTTCCAAGGAAAGGCTCAAGCCTGAACAAAAAGAGCAAAAGGTTGTTCCCCAAACGCATAAATCCGCTGTCGCATCAACGGTGCGTGTTCCATCAGACAGGCTTGACAAGCTGATCAACCTGGTGGGCGAACTGGTTATTAACCAGGCCCGACTGACCCAGGTGGCCTCAAACATCAATGATACCCACTTAGGCGAGTCCGTAGAGGAGATTGAGCGCCTGACCGGTGAGCTTCGCGACAGTGTGCTCAATATCAGGATGATGCCCATCGGCATAACATTCAACAAATTTCGGCGCCTGGTGAGGGATTTGTCCTCCCAGCTCAACAAAGAGGTTGAGCTTATTACCAAAGGCGCGGAAACAGAACTTGATAAAACCGTTCTGGAACGTCTTGATGACCCCCTGGTTCATCTGATCCGCAACAGTATTGATCATGGTGTGGAACCGCCTGAGGTTAGAGAGCGGACCGGAAAACCTAAAAAAGGGACCATTATCCTGTCCGCCGGTCACAAGGGAACCAATGTGGTCATTAGCATCCAGGATGATGGTAAGGGGCTGAATGTAGAGACCATCCGGAAAAAAGCTGTGGAAACGGGGGTGATTCCTGAAAATGCAGAAATACCCGACAAAAAAATATTTACCCAGATTCTTGCCCCCGGATTTTCAACCACCAGTGAAGTGACAAGTGTATCCGGCCGGGGTGTGGGTCTGGATGTGGTAAAAAGAACCATTGAATCCCTAAGGGGGCGCATTGACATTGACAGTGTACCTGGTGAAGGGACCAAAATTACGCTTATTCTTCCTTTAACCCTTGCCATTATCAACGGTCTGCTTGTAAACATCGAAGATGATTTTTTTGTACTGCCTTTGATGTCCGTTGAAGAATGTGTTGAGATTAAAAGCAAGGAAATCGAAACGATCAACGGCAGGAACATTCTAAATGTTCGCGGGAATATGGTGCCCTATATCCGGCTTCGGGACCGTTTTCACATAGCGGGGCGTCGTCCGGAGGTGGAACATATCGTTATTACGAATGTCAATGACAGTCGTATCGGTTTTGTTGTGGACCATGTGATCGGGGGACATCAGACAGTGATAAAACCTTTGGGTCCGGCGTTCAGATATAATAAGGAGATATCCGGAGCTACCATCTTAGGGGATGGCACCGTAGCCTTGATTTTAGACACCAATGTTCTTCTGGAAAGCGCATGACAGATTACTCATATAGGAGGGAGGTCAATGAGTGTACAGGGCATCACCCAAACAAGCCAATACCTGACATTTAAACTGGACAATGAAATTTATGCCATGGACATCACAACGGTCCGTGAGGTACTTGATATTACTCAAATCACCAAAGTGCCCCAGATGCCGGACTTCATGTGCGGAGTTATCAATCTGAGAGGGAGCGTCGTGCCGGTTGTGGATCTTAGACTTAAATTCGGTCTGGAAAAGGCAGCGTCCGTAAGGGAAGCATGCATTGTGATTATTGAGATCATTCTTGATGACGAAGAGACCGTCCTTGGTATTTTGGTGGATTCGGTTCAGGAAGTCATAAGCCTTGAACCCGAACAGATTGATCCACCACCAAGAATCGGTACCCGTCTTAAGACTCAATTTATAAAAGGGATGGGGAAAAAAGATAAAGAATTTATTATCATTCTTGAAACGGCCAAAGTTTTTTCTGCCGAGGAGCTTGCCGTTGTCCAGACGACTGATGATATCCCTATGCCTGAAACACCCGGGGGGACAAATGCTGAGAATGAAAACGATGATTAGACGCAATGCCTTGTTATGGGCACCCCGGGGGAGTGGATTATGAATTTTCAGACCCTGCCTTCTCTTGACATGACGGATTTCAGAAAATTAGGCAACTATATCCATGCTGAATTTGGCATCAAGATGCCTGATGCCAAGCGGGGTATGGTTGAATCCCGTTTGCGTAAACGCTTAATTGCCCTGAATATATCTTCTTATGACGAATATTGTGCTTATCTGTTCAGTCCCAGGGGACAAAAAGATGAACTTTCGTTTTTTATTAATCAGATCACAACCAATAAAACCGATTTTTTCAGGGAAGGTGCACAATTTGTTTTTCTTGAAAAAAAGGTATTGCCTGAACTGCTGTCTTCCGTGCCCACAGGCGGCACCAAAAAACTATCCGTATGGAGTGCTGCCTGTTCCCGGGGGCATGAGCCCTATACCCTGGCCATGGTGTTGTCTGAATATGCACAACAGCATAAAAATATAGACTTCAGTATTCTTGGTACTGACATTTCCACAGGGGTTTTGAAAGTTGCCCAAAAAGCGGTGTACGCCCACGATGAGATTGAACCGGTACCCATGATGCTGAGAAAAAAATATCTTTTGAGAAGCAAGGACCGGAGTAAAAATATGGTCCGGATTGTACCGCAACTTCGCTCCAGGGTCAGGTTGCTTCGGTTGAATCTGATGAATAAATATTATACCGCCATTGAGCAGATGGATATTATTTTCTGCAGGAATGTAATGATTTATTTTGAAAGGGAAACCCAGAATCAGATTATGCATAAGCTGTTAAATCATTTAAAGCCCGGGGGATATCTTTTCATGGGGCATTCAGAAGTTATCCAGTATGCGCAATTTCCTTTAAAATCAATTCAATCGACGATCTATCAAAAAGTGGATAATGCTAAAGAGTGATAAAAGAAGAAGGTGACAATGGGAAAAAAAATTAGGGTGCTGGTCGTGGATGATTCCGCGCTGGTTCGAAGCGCTCTGTCGCAGGTACTGACCTCTGATCCGGAAATTGAGATCATGGCAATGGCCAGAGATCCAATTGTTGCGGCCTTAAAGATCCGCAATGAAGTTCCGGATGTCATTATTTTGGATGTTGAAATGCCACGCATGAACGGGATTACCTTTTTGAAAAAAATTATGTCCCAGCATCCCATTCCTGTTATCATTTGTTCGACCCTTGCCGTCGAGGGGGGACAGACCGCATTATCCGCCTTGGAAAGTGGGGCTGTGGAGGTGATGGAAAAACCCAGCCTGGGCACAAGAATTTTTTTTGAAGAATCGAAAATCAGAATCTGTGACACGGTCAAGGCAGCGGCCATGGTCAAAATTAAGATGTGCAAACATGTGAAACCCATAAAAGTTTCTCCAAAATTGACCGCAGATGCCATTTTACCTGGCCCGTCTATCAAGGCCATGGATAAAGCCACGGAAACCGTCATTGCCGTGGGTGCTTCAACCGGTGGGACAGAAGCGTTAAGGGTCCTTTTTGAAAGTTTGCCCCGGGATTCGCCGGGTATGGTTGTGGTCCAGCATATGCCTGCCAATTTTACCAAGGCCTTTGCCGATCGTCTGGATGAAACCTGTCTGGTGTCTGTCAGGGAGGCGAAAAATAACGACACTGTTTTACGGGGCCAGGTGCTTATCGCCCCCGGCAATTATCACATGTTGCTCAAAAGAAGCGCAGCCAGGTATTATGTTGAAATCCGGGAAGGCCCGCTGGTCTCGCGTCACCGTCCCTCTGTGGATGTTCTTTTTCGTTCTACTGCCCGATATGCCGGGAAAAACGCCCTGGGCGTCATCATGACCGGGATGGGTGATGACGGGGCTAAAGGGATGTTGGAAATGAAACAGGCGGGGGCCTATAATATTGCCCAGGATAAAGCGTCCTGTGTGGTCTTTGGTATGCCTATGGAAGCCATAAAACTGGATGCCGTAGACAGCATTCTTCCACTGGATAAAATTGCAGACGCCTTACTTAAAAAGTGTCGGACCCCTTAAGCGGATGGTAAATCGCGTTTCCATAGGCATTGGAGAATATTTTGTCACCAGCCAGGATGTCGTCATCCATACCGTACTCGGTTCATGTGTCGCGGTGTGTCTGTATGATCCGGAGAAAAAAATCGGCGGCATGAACCACATCCTCATGCCGTCCAATCCGGATATTAATAAGTACGATGCCTCTGCCCGCTACGGCATCAATGCCATGGAGTTGTTGATCAATGCCATCATGCGGTTGGGCGGAAACCGTAAAAAAATAGTTGCCAAGACCTTTGGCGGGGCGAATCTGCTGATGGGAGTCTCCCAGGAAACTGCTGTGGGGACAAGGAATGTAGAATTTGTGGTTAATTTTCTTCGGGCGGAAAAAATTAAGATTCTGGCTCGTGATTTTGGCGGTCATGATTCACGTAAAATTTTTTTTCATATTGACACGGGTGAAGTTTTTTTAAAGCGGGTGCCATCCATGAAATCTCTGGTGGTCGCAGAGCAGATAAAACGCAATCGAATTAAGGAACAGCTCGCTAAGCCGGGGGATATCACGCTTTTTGAATAACGGGTGGTGTTGCCGGCAATATCTGCATAATCGGGTCAGGATGGATTCAGATGAGGGTTCCATTTTTTTAGTGTTGCCAAAAGATCTTCCATCATGAAAGGTTTGGTTAAAAAATCATCCATGCCTGCATCCCGGCATTTGTCCTGGTCATCCGTCATGGCATGGGCGGTGATGGCAATGATCGGGGTATGGATGCCAAGGATCTCTTCATATTTCCTGATCTCCCGGGTAGCCTGGTACCCGTCCATTTTCGGCATCTGGCAATCCATGAGGACGATGTCCGGTTTTAAAGAAATGAACTTATCCCTGACATCAATACCCGTAGCTGCTATATCCACCTTGCATCCAAAATTTTCAAGCATGGCTGAAAAAACATCCTGGTTGGTGATATTGTCTTCGGCCACCAGCACATGAAGATTCATCTTATCCGTTTTTTGCGGCCGGGTCGCATGGCCGGCCAAAGAGACCTCGTTAACGGGTTGTTCTGCTTTTTTCAAAGGAAGAACAACGGAAAATATGCTTCCCTGGCCCGGTTTGCTGGTACACCTGATGGTGCCTCCCATAAGTGATACCAAGTCCGATGAAATGGCAAGGCCAAGTCCGGTGCCTCCGTATTTGCGCGTAAAAGAGGCGTCAGCCTGGGAAAAGGGTGTAAATAAATATTTTTGTTTTTCAGGTGCGATGCCGATACCGGTGTCTTTAACGCAGATGCTCAAAGCAACCCGGGATCCATGGTCGCCAAAACTTTGAAATCCATTCTCCTTTAGCGGGGGGGTGGAGATCGTTATGGTTACGCCGCCTTTTTCTGTAAATTTTATGGCATTGCCCACAAGATTGATCAATATCTGCCGGATCCTTGTGGGGTCTCCCACCAGAAAAAGATGTGTGCCTTTCTGAATATCAATGGTTAGATACAGGTTTTTATCTTTGGCGACAAACATCAGAAGTGTTTCAATGTCCGTTAACAGGTTGTTGAGATTAAAAGCAATGGATTCAATTTCAAGCTTGCCGGCTTCAATTTTGGAAAAATCTAAAATATCGTTGATGATTAAAAGCAGGGTCTGGGCTGATTTTTGAATATTGATTGCAAATGTTTCCTGTTCACCCGAAAGTTTGGATGAAAGCAAAATTTCCGTCATACCGAGAATACCGTTCATGGGCGTTCTGATTTCATGGCTCATGTTGGCAAGAAACTGGGATTTTACCAGACTGGCTTCTTCTGCTTTTTTTTGGGCCTTTTCCAGGTGCATGACCGTGGATTCAAGTTCTTCCTTGGCCTGGGTCAGGTCCAGAGTTCTTTGTTCGACCCTGGATTCAAGGCTTGCACTGTATGAATTCAGTGCATCGTCCCTGGCCTGAATCTCTTCAAGCATCTGGTTAAACTGCTCCACAAGCACACCAAACTCATCGTCACTGTATTTTCTAACCCTGACTTGGTAATCCTTTTTCCGGGTCACCTGTCCCATGGAATTAATGACATCAAATAATGGTCGGGTAAAGATGGCCTGCATTTTGGAAGACAGAATCAGGACCACTGCCAAAGAGATAATGACAATGCCTGCCACAATCAGATAATATGCAGACAGTCTTCTTTTTTGTTGCTGCATATCATCAATCAGATGAATGGCGCCTAAAAAATTGTCTTTAAAATTGACCGGCAGGATCACATGGGTATGGCCGTTTGTAAACCCGCTGAGCATTTTCCGGGCAGCAAGCATTTCAATGGGGGCGATGCCTGGTTTGCATATTTGTCTGACTTCATGGGTCAGCGTGTCAATGGAAACGGCATCCCTTGAGAAATCAGCGTAAATTGCGCCATGGATGTCGTAAAGGACGGCACCGATAATGCCCTGTTTTGCAGACAGCGCTCTGAGGTCCTCCAATGCGGCATTCCGGTCATTGAACATCATGGCGACCGAAGCGTTTAACGCTATAAGATCCGCCATGGATACAAGTTCATCAACCAGATTGTTTTTGGCATTATAGGTTTCATAGGCCACCATGGAACCGGCCATCATAAAAAGGGCCAGCAATGCCGTAAATCCTAGGATCATGATCAGTTTTATCCTGATGGAAATGACGCTATGGTTTGATTTTTTTGGTGGGCGCATTATTTTTCATTTACGATGACAGCCAGTTTAAGCAGCCTGGAGCTGAATTTGAGCTGGTGTGCCTCGGCCTTTTTAATGTTAACTTCAAAATGGAGATAATCATCTCTGGTGAAAAATTGAATGATTCCGCCGGTCCGGCTGAAATTTTTAACTTCACCAATAGTGAGAACCGGTCTGTCTCCAATACTGTTTAAAATTTGCAGGGCCTGCTCCAAACGGGTATGCCTGCTGATAAAGACAACCTGACTGTCTGCCAGCATTTTTTTATAATCGTTGCCTTTGGGGTCAGGATACCGGATGGATATGACGCGCCCGGCACTGATTTTTCCGTCAATGGTCTGGAAGCTCTCTTTAAGATCTTCATTGCCGAACACCGCTATTTTAAAGGGTTCCATTTCACTGTCAAATGCAGTTTTGGGCCATTGAATAAGTTTGGTAAAATTGTAAACAAAGGCTGCTTTGACCTTATATTCTTCAAGATTTTGTGACTGGACTGTCCCTATGGCAATACTACATAGCAGAAACTGGCATATGCAGACCGGGATAACTATTTTTATCCGGATATTTTTTGAACGTTGCATCTGCCTTGTTTTTATTGCCATGGGGAATAGCGCATATCTTTAGAATTTATAGGTCAGTCCGGCATAGGTGCTGCGAGGGACTTCCACAGGACAACTGAATGCTTCCTGGACAAATTCAAGGTGGCTGTCCTGGAGCAGATTTTGCCCGATCAGGAAAAATTCCAGATCCGGCCGGATCTTCCACCCCAGGCGAAGGTCCAGGGTTGCATAATCGTCAATTTCATAGATGGCAGTATTAGAAAATGCCCAAACTGCGTTTGTTTTGCCCACATATCTAAACCAGGCGTCCAAGGTCAAGTTTTCCGTCAAATCAAACCGACCTCTCAAGGATACCTGATGTTTTGTAAATCCAAAGTCGATTTCATACTCCTGGTCATTGTCATAATCATGGTATGTCAGTGAATAAGCCAAGGTCCATTTGATTTGTTTGCTTGTCGCCAGATCCACTGAAATTTCTGCCCCCCAGGAGCGTGCATTGGACATGTTATTTAGCACAATGTCTTGGATAAGTATTTGGTTCTCGGCGTCAATGTAGGGAGAACTTTGTGGGGTATAAATTCTTAAATTTTCATAATCGTTGAAGAAAAGCGCCAGGTCAATGGAGAGGGTTTGTTGGGGAATAAAGCGGTATCCCGCTTCCCAGGCCCACAGAATTTCGGCTGTTTGATCCTCATTGTTTACGAATCTGCTATACAAGGGACCGTAGGCGGTATCCATTCCGGAGAGGTAGATCAGGGCATCGGACTCCACCCGGGAGGGAATCCGGGTGGCCCGGGAAATGGCGGCCCACAATCTGTGGTGGTCGCTGGGGGCCCACAACAGCCTTGTGGATGGCTGAATTTCAAGGCCGGTATAATCATTGTGCTCAAACTTTGAACCAATGGTGAGTTTAATTTTGTCCTCAAGTAAAGATATTTCGTCCTGGATAAAGGTCGAGTACAGAAGGTCAGTTGTACTGACTGGATCCATAAATGCAACTTTTGAGCCTGAATAATCATCAGATAAATGGCGCAGCCTAAGTCCCCAGATGATATCGTTCCCAAAACCCAGCCCGAAGCGGTGCTGAAACGCCACATCAACGTTGTGTCGGTCTTCGTTGAGGATATCCTCGGAACGATGCATGGCATCGTAATACATCTTCACAGACATTTCCGATGTTCCGGAAAGGATTTTTGTCCATTGGCCCATGATGTTGCCCCCGGAGACATCGGTTGTTACGGGAACTTCATCCATGTATGGCGTCGCCTGACTGTAAAGATAAAGGTCCTGGTGGATATGGCCATCGTAGAGATCCCCCTGGAGGGTGAAATTATCGGCCAGAGACAGTTGGCCATCCATCCGGAAACCGGCCTGGTTGATCTGCCAGTCGTCACCTGCATCCTCTCCGGAAAGACGATCAAATTCATCCCTGGCCCTGTGTTTGGCATAAATCCGCCAGAATTTGTCGTTGCCCATGGTGCCGCCATATCTTGCTGCCACCATGTTTTTTTCAACTGATCCGGCAGATGCTTGTACAAAACCGCCCTGGGTATCATTGGCCCGCCTGGTGATAATATTGATCACCCCATTGACGGCATTGGATCCCCAGATGGTGGCACCGGGACCGCGGATCACCTCAATACGGTCCACATCCTCAAGAAGCACATCTGTTACTTCCCAATAAACGCCTGAAAAGCTTGGTGTATACACACTGCGCCCGTCAACAAGGACTTGAAGACTTGGGGAGAAACGGCTGTTAAAGCCCCTGCAGTTTATTGCCCATTTGTTGGCGTCAATGCGTGCCACATTCACGCCGGGGGCCATGCGCAGGGCATCAGGAATACTGGTGACACCGGAACGCCTGATATCCTCCCGGGTGATTACGAAAACGGCGGCCGCACTATCAGACAGCCGCTGACTTTTTTTGCTCACGGAAGTTACTTTGATCTCCATGAGTTCTTCAATGGAAAATTCTGTCAGATCCTGATCCTGTGCTGCCGGGCATCTGGCGGGTAAAAAAAATAACAGGCCTGGAAGAAGCAAAAGCAGCAGATTTATTTTTTTCTGGAAATCGTGTGACACCTGGATCCTTTGTTGGGGATTAGGAAACTTTAACAAAATATACCTAATATTTAATGTTAATTCGCTTTATTGTCAATCAATTCCGGGAGGTTTATCTATGATGACAGCTTTTCAAGAAGGGCTTGGTAAGCGTTGCTCAGTTCCACAAACCTGTCGTGGCTGCCGCCCCTGTCGGGATGGTGCTCTCTTGCAAGGCGCCTGAATTCGCGGGTCAGATCTTTCTTATCCATGGACGCCAGGGCCTTGGCCGTAAGATTGAAAATTTTAAATGCCCGGGATAACGGAAGCTGCCGCGCGGCTTCAGGCGGCTTAAACCAGCGATTTCTCTGACGGAACTGGAAGTCTTGAACCATATCATCCAACAGCACCGAATCCCCATACGTGTGATCAAAAAACATGATTGCATACCGGATCAGGTATTCATGCAGCCGGCTGGTCAGCTCGAAAAGTTCCTTATTCAGCAGGCATAACTCCTGGATACAAAATGCCTCCACCTTATCCTGATCCAGGGCATGGGGCATCTGCTTGGCCATTAACCCTTGGAAAAAACGATGGAGATCAAGCGCCGTATATACGTAGGATTTAAGATCTTTTTTTCTTAGAACCCGTTCCTGGTCCATAAAAAGCTGCTCGATTTCATCCCGGGATTTGTTGTGCAGCTGCCTGAAAATTACTGCCGGCATATTCACCATGGGCCCCTGGTCCATGGTGCCGAATTTAAGAAAATGGGCCCGGCGTTTGTCAAAGGCATGAACCTGTTTGGCAATGTTTTCTTTCTGCGCCCGGGTCATAGGCGTATACTTCTTAAAAGCGCGTTGTCTGAACGTCCGGGTGGCCCTGCGGATGGCCGGCCGGATAAAAGGCCAGAACAGATCTTCAAGCTGTTCTCTGTCAAGGGTGGGCACCAGGCTTGAGATCCTTGATTCCAGATCCGGGCTTAAATACCAGGCGTTTCCTCCGGGATAATCAATCCAGGCCCCGGGGCAGGAGCCCAGATCAAAAATGTCCCGGGCCACCATCTGTTCACCCTGTCTGACAGATTCCCGCAGGATATAGGTGGTTTGTCTCTCTTTTTTTACTTTTGCAAGGTACATGGCTAACCGTGTTCCCCTGGATTTTTATATGCCAGGGTCTCCAGTTTGATAAGGTTGTAAAGTCTTGTTCCAAGACCGATCTCCTGGGCATACGCAAGCTGGTGCTCCCAGTCCACGTGTGGGTAAAGTCCTTTGAACTTATCCTCCCCCGGGGCCAGGTGGGTTGTCAACACCGAAGATGCAAGGCCCTGGGCCTGGTTGACAAGGTCTGCACTGGCCTGGTCAATGGCTACGGGATCCCGGGATGCCACCACACCGATATCGTTGCAGATGGGGGATTCGGCATAGGGCAGACAGTCACATTTGGGGGAGATATTGGTGATAAAGTTCACAAACAGACATTTGTCAGCTTTATTTTTAAGCACACCGGCGGTATATTCCATCATTTTTTCTAGAAATACCGGGATATCCTGGTTCCAGTTGATGTTGATGGACTGGGTGGGGCAGCGCACAATGCATTCTGCACATCCGATACAAGCCGCTTTATTCATATATGCCTTTTTGTTTTCAATGGTTATGGCCAGCCCCGGGCAGTGCCGGGCACACAAGCCGCAACCGATGCAGGTTTTTCGTTTGATTTTCGGACTCACATTGGAATGCTGGTCCAGTTTTCCCCGGCGGGATGCACACCCCATTCCCAGATTTTTAAGGGTGCCGCCGAATCCGGCCAGCTCATGTCCCTTGAAATGGGCCAGCGCCACGATAGCGTTGGCATTGATAATTTCAGACCCGATAAACACTTCCCTGTTGTGTTTGAGATCTACTTGGACCGCTGTCTCGCTTTTTCCAAACAGGCCGTCGGCAATGATCAAGGGGGCGGCATCCATGGATGAATAGGAAAATCCGTTTTCCACAGCGGTTTTAATATGGGACACCGCATCAGACCGGGTTCCCACATAAAGGGTATTGGCATCGGTCAAAAAAGGTGTGGCCTTTGTTTTTCTGATGGCCCGGATAATTTTCCGGATAAGAACGGGTCGGATGTAGGCCGTATTTCCCTGTTCACCGAAATGCACCTTTACGGCGGTCAGATCGTTTTTGTCCAGGACAGCGTGAAGTCCTGCCGTGGTTACCAGACGTTCCAGCTTGGCGGGCAGGTTTTCCCTTGATGTGGCGGTCATGTCCATGAAAAATACATCAGCACCCATTAAACTTTCCTTTTTGCATTGTTCCGAATCCCTATTATTATAAAATAGAGCATCGGTGATGGAAATTCAATACAGGTAAATGTGTTAACTGCTTTTGGTATCAGTTTTGCTTAAGCTTTCTAAACGTACTTGTCCCAGCCGGGATTTGACTTGATTGTTCCGGCATGCTAAAAAGCTTTCACCTATATAAACGGTAACACTTATGTCAATGACACCAGGCATCTCAAAAAAACTTTTTATTTTCCTCTTTTTTTTCATATTTATATTTTATGGAACAGTATATGGCTTGTTTATAAAAGTTCGGGAAATGTCCGATACCTCTGCCCGGATTGTCGGCATCAGCAACCGGATTGCGGTATTGTCCAATGATCTTAAAAACAGCCTTCTTGATATGGACGTAAATATCAAGAAGTTAAAACTGTTGAAAAAAGAGGTTTATTTTGACTATTTTGGAGCAGCCCGGCTCAATTACCAAAAGGTGCTTGTCGAGATCATTGACCTGGACAGAAGGCGGGGAACACCTGCAGGATACTGGCGTAATATTGACCGGACCTTTGGTGGCTATATTCATTCGGGTGTATCCAAGGGAGAAGCCGTGAATGAGGGTTATACCTGGATTGCTGACGATGTGATGGACCAATGGATGACAAGGATTGAAGCGGCCAGAAAGGACAATGAAGACAAAATCGAGCAGGCGCTAATCCTGATCAACCGTTTAAGTCGCCAGGTGATGAGAAATTGCATGATCGGGTTCGGTATTTCAATACTGGTGGGCATTATGGGCGTCTGGTTTATTTCCAGATCCATCATTGTTCCCTTGAATAAATTGAAATCCGGGCTCAAGCGGGTTTCTGATGATAATTACACCTATGAGATGGATATTGCATCCAAAGACGAATTCGGGGAACTGGCTGCTGCGTTCAATGATATGAACCGTCAGCTTAAAGCAGATGACGAGATCCGTTCCGATTTCATTGCCACCTTAAGCCATGAAATCAGAAGCCCCTTGTCTTCCATCCGTGAATCTGTGAATATGCTGACCGAAGAAGTTCTTGGGTCGGTAAATGATAAACAGAAAAAATTTTTAACCATTGCCGCTAATGAGATTGCCAGGATTACAAGCCTTTTAAACCACCTGCTGGATACCTCCATTCTGGTTTCCGGGATTATTAAAAGACAGGTTGCGCCCTTTGACCCCAACCAACTTGTGCAATCGGCTATTTTGAGTATTACGCCCGGGGCCAATGCCCGGGGTATACGTACGGAATTTACGCCCCTTGCACAGGCGCCCATGGTTAAAGGCAATGACAAGGAAATAATGCAGGTGATAATAAATATTTTGGATAATGCGCTGAAATTTTCACCGAACAACAGCCGGGTGGATGTCCGTTTGACCCCGGGGCCAGGAAAACATTTTCTGACATGCAATATCAGTGATGAAGGACCGGGGATTCCCGAAGATAAACAAAGTTTGATTTTTAAAAAATACTACCGGGCCAGGGAGGTACGCAAGCACATGGACGGGGTAGGACTGGGTTTGAATATTGCCCGGCGGATCGTCCAGGAAAATGGCGGAGAAATTTTTGTGGAGAATAAACCGGATAAAGGGTGTACTTTTTCCTTTACGTTGCCGGTAGTTTAATAGATGAATTTTAAGGAATTTTATGCGGTTTTCATGGATATATGATGGCCTGAATTTGCCCATGGGAGGGGAATTCAAGCGTTTTCTTCTTTTTTTCAGAGTCCTGGTTTTTATCGGGTGTACAGGGGGAATTGTCAACGGGTGTACAGGGGGAATTGTCAACGGGCGCAGCATAATACCTGTCTGCACTATCGCCTGCCGGGATGCCATGGTGAAACAGGGCCAGGATGCATATTTAAATGAAGAGTATGCCCTTGCCCGTCAGATTTTTTCACAGCTTGCTTTAAGGAAGGATGATGTACAGCTTGAGGCGGTCGGCCTTTATGGAAATGCTTGTCTTGACATGATTCTTGCAGACAATGCCCCAACCTTTAGAACAGCTGTGGAGCAACTTCTACGTTTACCGTCACAATTGCCTTACCGGATTTTAACAGACGGAAGCCAGGAGCCCGACGACGGCGAAACCCGGTGCAACACATGGTGCAGAATACCCCCCGGTATGATAGAGAAAGCCCTGGACCACGGCATGATTTTACTTGAATCCGAACGGTCGGGTATGCTGGAAAATCTTAATGCCCTTTATTCCAGAGAGGAAGTCTATAAAAAAGAGCGTCTTAGCATGCAGAAAAAGATTGATTCTAGAGGACTTAAAATAACAGTCTTGAAAAAACAAAACCGGCACCAGGAGGCTCGGATTAGAGATCTTTTGCACCAGATAAACGTGCTTGAGAAAATTGATAAGGAACGGCAGGAACAAAGGGGAAATCAATGACGGCAGCACATAAAATACTCATTGTTGATGATGACCCCAGTATTCTAGAGGTTTTGGACGCAAGGCTGTCCGCAACCTCTAGAATACTGGGGTCATCA
>NZ_DDYV01000035.1:0-39900 GCF_002348205.1 Desulfobacter sp. UBA2225
AGGGATCGGCAAAGGGGTTGGCAGCCGCACCAATGAACATTTTGGGTGGATCAGTAATATCTGCTCCCCCCTGGAACTTGGCTTCATCGCGCATATCTTTGACCATTTTAATCATGTTAATGGAGTCAATGTCATACACGGGTTTTGCCATGGGGTGGTCGCCAAACTGGGGATGATCACCGGACAGGCAAAGCATGGTATTGCAACCAAGGGCATAAGCACCAAGGATGTCAGACTGCATGGCCAGCCGGTTTCTGTCCCGGGATACCATTTGGATAATGGGATCAAGTCCCATTTGTTTAATAACGATGCCGCCGGCAATGGAGGACATCCGGACCATGGCGGTCTGATTGTCTGTAATGTTGATGCCGTCTACATAATCTTTGATCATGTTGGCTTTTTCTTTGATAACATCAATATTGCAGCCTCTGGGAGGACCCACCTCAGAGGTTACTGCCAGTTGGCCTGAGGCCAGTACTTTTTCCAGTCTGCTTTCAGTTTTCATTATGCATTGTCCTCCGTGATAATTTTGGATGACGCCAAGTCCTCCCTGATAATTTTTCTAGGACCGCCGCCGCCGGCAGGGCGCCAGTCCTTTGCCGCAACAAGTTCTTCATACCGATCCTGCATACCCAATTCAACCAGGCGGTTCCAGATCAATTGCCATGCACAATCCACATCCGGGCTGATCTCACATTTCCCATTCACAGAGCCGCCGCAGGGGCCGTTCATTATGCTTTTTGAACAACGTGCAATGGGACAGATGCCGCCAGTGATTCCCAGCATGCAGTCTCCACAACCCATACAGCGCTCAGCCCAGATACCCTGGCTTTCGGACGCGCCCATGAACTTGGTATTCACACCTGGAAAAACCGGAATCGCATAGTTGACAGCAACGGTCTGAATCCCGCAGCCACAAGCCAAAGAAACAATGGCGTCCACTTGGCCGGCCAGTTCTTCGAGCTGCGCAACATATTCCGGGTCACATTGGCGTTCCAGGGTATGTTCCAGAACTTCGATCTTTTTGCCCTCTTTGGCACTGTTCAGGCGAATGGCGGAAGACAGAAGCCCCACCTCTTTTCTGCCGCCTGCTGCACAAACGGTAACACATTCGTTACAGCCGACCACAAGTATTTTTTCATAGGGCGCAATGTACCCGAGAATTTCCTGCAGGGGTTTTTGTTCTGCTGTTATCATGTTTTAATCTCCAAAAATTTTTATATAAAAAATAACCCGTTAAATCTCTTTCATTATGTTAGACAAGACAAGTGTATGCAACAAATCCAAAAATTGCATCGGCCACTTTTCTTAAACGGCCTGACTTGTTGCCTGACTGGCTGGGCTTGGCCCTATGGCTTTAATTTTTTCTGTAAATTCTTCGGCGGCCTGGGCAAATTTTTCACCCATAGCTGCGGAAAAATTCATCATGGCCACACGTTCGGGCTCCCACCCCAGATCTTCCAGGGTTTTTTTGATCTTTTCCACGTGGGCCGCTGCACGAATATTACCGTTTTTAAAATGGCAGTCCCCGTCCAGACAGGCTGCCACATATACACCGTCAGCGCCTTTTTCAAGGGCTTTCATCAGGTGAATGGCGTCCACTTTACCGGTGCAGGGCACCCGTATGATTTTTACATTGGACGGATATGAAATCCGCCTGGTGCCGGCCGTATCTGCTGCGGTATATGCACAATAATGACAGCAGAAGGCAACGATTTCAGGTTCAAAATTACTCATTAGTTATACCTCTCAAATAAACCATCAAGTTTAGCCAGTATCTGGTCATCTTCCCAACCCCTTAACTGAATGGCCTTGGCCGGACACTCGGCAACACAGATGCCGCAACCGTGACACTTGGCCGGACTAATTTCTGAGTGCCGTTCATTATTGATAAAGGGAACATTAAAAGGACAGGCTCTAACACAGATCAGACAGACCGCACACTTAATCGGATCTACCGTGGCATAGGCAGCCCCTAGAGTAATCTCTTTATTGGCCAACATGGTTCTGGCTCTGCCTGCAACGGCATGGGCCTGGGTGATGCTTTCACGAATAACCTTGGGAGAGTGGGCCGTACCAGCCACAAAGAACCCGCGAAGGGCCATGTCAACGGGTTTGAGTTTCACATGGTCTTCTAAGAAAAAGCCGTCTTCAGTCTTAGGAAGATTAAACAGACGTGCAAGTTCTTTGTTGGTATCCGAATTGGCAACCAGACCGGTACTTAAAGCCACGCAGTCAGCTTCAATATCAATATCCTGCCCCAGAATAAAATCATGGGTACGGACAATGGTCTTGCCTGCTTCTTCCCGGACAACAGGACGGTGATCAAGATCAAAACGAATGAACTTCACACCTTTATCCCGGGCTGTTTTGTAATAATCTTCCTGGAATCCGTAAGTACGGATATCCCTGTAAAGCACAAAAACGTTAATGTCAGGATTGACTTCCAGAAGACGCAGGGCGTTTTTAACGGCTGCCTGGCAGCAGAGCCTTGAGCAGTTGGGGTTATCCGCTTCCCTGGAACCGGCACACTGGATCATAACCACCTGTTCCATGGCTTTGATTTTGCTCTCATCGTTTTCAAGGATGCTGTCAAGATCAAGCTGGGTCATGACCTTATCAAGTTCACCGAGGCCATACACGGCAGGACGGTTGGGTGTTGCGCCTGTGGCAAGGATGGTGACGCCGTGATCAATCTGTTCATATGCATCAGCTGCGGTTTTAATGCCGGTGGTAAAACGACCGGGCACGCCGTTGTGCTCTGCAACGACAGCATCAGTGAACACCTTGATGTTTTCATTGGCAGACACCTTGCCCACAAGATCCTTGACAAAGGCTGCCACATCATCACCTTCGATGGTTTTGGACAGGTTCAGGGCCTGGCCGCCAAGTACCGGGGCTTTTTCCACCAAGTAGGTAAAAGTACCCTGGTCAGCCAATTCAAGGGCAGACGTCATACCGGTTACACCGCCGCCCACAACAAGGGCGTTCTGGCTTGTGGGGAGTATATTTTCAGGCAGAGCTTTGGCTTTTCTGACACCGGATATACCCATCTGAACCAACTGGAAGGCTTTTTCAAGGGCTTTGGCCGGAGCGTCATTGTGCACCCAGGCAGCCTGATCTCTCAAGTTTACAAGCTCAAGCAGGTAGGGGTTGAGCCCTGCGCGTCTGAGCATATCCTGGAACATGATCTCCTGAACCCTTGGGGAACCGGAACCAATAACCACACGGTTCAGTCCTTGTTCCTTGATCAGGTTTTCAATCTTTTCCATGGCCTCAAAGGAACAGCTGAGTTTAAACGCTTCTGCCACTGCCACGTCAGGGTTGCTTTTGGCATTTTCCAGGATTTTATTGATATCCATGGCCTGACCGATTTCCCCGTCACAGTCAACAATAAAGACACCAATTTTAGGATCTTCACCGTCAACATCTCTTTGGGGCGGATAGGGACTTGCGTCTTCAACGCATTCTTCACTCTCTATAGCCGCACCTGCCACGGAAGCGGCAGCAGAGGCCTGAACCAGGGTTTCGGGAATATCTTTGGGGCTTTCAAAAACACCACAAACATATACGCCGTCTTTAGAGGTGTTCACAGGATCCATGGTGCCGGCTTTTGCAAAATTGTGTTCGTTCAAGTCAATGCCAAGCGTTCCGGCCAGATCAATGGTTTTCTGGGTAGGCCTGAAACCGGTGGAGAGCACAACCATGTCAAAATCTTCTTTTATCATGGCTGACAGCTCTTCTCTGGCATAGGTGATCTCAAGCGATTTATCCGGCAGTTCAATGATGGTATGTGGCTTGCAGCGGATTAAACGAATGCCGAAATCTTCTTTGGCGCGATTATAGTAAGGCTCATAGTCCTTGCCAAAAGTCCGCATATCCATAAAGAAGATGGTGGTTTCAATGTCCTTACCAAAACGCTCTTTGGTGACCATGGCCTCTTTAAGGGCATACATGCAGCATACGCTAGAACAGTAAGAAACATCGTGCCGGTTAACGCCCCTGGAGCCGACACACTGGATCCAGGCTACTTTTTTCGGCGGCTGTTCGTCTGATTTTTTCACCAGATTGCCCTGGTAAGGCCCGGATGCAGACATAATCCGTTCATATTCAAGGCCGGTAACCACATTGGCAAATTGTCCGCCCCCGAAATTATCCATCACACTGGGATCGAACAGCTCTGCACCCACACTTAAGACAACGGATGCGACCTTAATCTGGATTTCCTGTTCACTGTCATCGGCTACGATAGCCCCGGCCTTACAAACGCCCTTAAGCGCCTCCACATCATCTATCTTTTCCATATCAATGGAATAAGCATAGGGTGTGGCCTGGGGATACCGCATACAGGTAGGCGCCCTTGGGTCAAGTCCCGGGGTAAACCGGACGGCTTCTGGAAATTTTTTCAAACATTCCCCGCAAGCTGTACATTTGTCAATGTCAATGAACCGAGGAGCGGTTTTTAATGTGGCCGTAAAATCACCGGCCTCTCCGGACAGGCTGGTTAGCTCTGTCATCGGGCTGACCTGAAGAAACTTTTCCCTTGTTGTTGCGGACAGATGGGGAGAAACTGTACACAAATCGCAATTGTTGGTTGGAAAAGTGCGGTCCAGCTGGGTCATTAATCCACCAATGGCATAGTCGGAATCAATGAGCAGGACCTTTTTCCGGGACTCGGAAAGATCAAGGGCCGCCTTGATGCCGCCAACGCCACCGCCAATGACGAGCACGCGTTTTTCGTCTTGTTTAATTTTTTGCATGTGTAACCTTAACGTTATCAGTTAATATCCATGTGTATCCATCTCCTGTAAACGTGTATCAGATACAAAAACAGGCAATGGATGCTTTCTTGCCTAGATCATCAACGGATTGTGCCAATACCCTTCTGTACAGCGCTGTAAACAGCTGTGTATCTGTATGACAACGGTGTGACAGCGAAATGGTCATAAAATTGTCGGCTGCGGGTATCACAAAAAGGAGTATTGATATCTTCCAAAGAAATTATCGGAACAGCAAAATTCTTGAGAACAAGTTTTTTTCGAAAACTCATAGCCAATATCCCTATCTTATTTAATGCTGCTCGATCTGGCATTGAGCAGTCAAAATTAGGTACCCTAAAGGCACGGTGGAACTGCTATCTACCTATATTTTATTTAACCAAAGATTCTATAGCAGATAATAAATCACATGTAAAATGATTACTTATTAATGCTGTAACAGCTTTGCAAATCCTTATTTAAAAGATTTGATCATTAAAAAAAACAACATCTCTTTTGTATTTTAGATAGTTGCTTGTCAATTTCATCCATACTGAAAAGAGAAAAATCCCAACAAGCGCATTATGGAAAAATAAGATGGTCCAAAATCAGGCCGTAAAATTTTGAACCCGTGCCTTGTCGGACAGGCAGAAAAATCCATCCGAGATGGCATGTACAGCTACGGCATATGCCAATGCACCAGTCATATCCCGGATACCATGTAAAGTCGCTGGATCGCGCCGATCCTTGGGAACAACCAGACGCTTGGGCAAAGCATCCGATCTCAAATACATGTCCGGATGGATTGGCAAAAGTTTGGGCAAACCCCTCTCCCGTACGAAGGGCAAATTCAGGTTTTGTAACAAACGCATTACAATTTTTGCACAAAATAACCGGCTCTATAGTCGGTTGCACTTCCGGGGTACTTTTTTCCTGTATTTGCCGGTCTGTTTTTTTACAAATCAAATCCAAGGTCATGTTTTTTTTTATCTTTCTTTCTCTATATAATATAAGGTAGCGCCTACCGGTGCAAATGAAAGGAAAAGGATGTTGAGCCAGGGCACAAGAAACAAAAGGCCGAACCCGATGTGGAACAGCAGGTTTTTTCTTAGGAATGCAAATCGCTCCCTAAACGGCACCATGCGTCTGGCAGGGACAAGGTCCGTATTGTCCCAAGCCAGAAAGATACCTGCCACCACCCCTGAGATACCAATGATCGCAAGGCTTACAGGGGTAAACAGCCCTATAATCATCAGTGCAACCGATATCAGTACGGGCACCACGGTTCTGGGAATTTCCTGACGAATCAGATGCAAAAACGACCGGAATATGGATGCATGAGCACCCGGAGCTTCCTGTCCAAGCACGATTCGCTCTGTAATCCGGGACATATAATCCATGATGAAAACACAGAAAAAAATCTGGGAAATCAGATAGGAGATCAGCATGGAAAATGCCATCAGAATAAATGTCAGAATCCAGGACACTATGTGCCACAGCCATATCAACCACCGGGACTCGGGCATCTGCCATATCATGGAAAAAATGTCATTGTGCCAGTAAAGCACCATGCCGGACAAAACAAGAGTCAACAACAAAACCACTGCAAATCTTATCAGTCCGAGCATCAAAAGCGACGGTGTTCTGAATGCCAGGGCAACGCCCCTAATATTGTATTGAATGCCTGCAATCAATCCCATGTTATCTTTCTCCTTGAAACCCAAAATGCTTGTTTTTCACCCCGGCACTATTTTCGTTTTCCAATTGAAACTGCCCGGGGTGTGCTTATATTAAATTTAATTTTTTACTATACCTGGCTCTATTTTTCAATTTTACAAAGGGCATTTGCATTGAAAACAGTTTATGTGGACGGAAAATTTTTGCCCTGGGACAAGGCTGTGATTCCCGTGGATGATCTGGCTGTGCTCAGGGGCTATGCAGTTTGCGACATCATCAAAACCATCGGAGGCAATCCCTACTGTCTTGATGCGCATATTGACCGGCTTTTGTCATCGGCTGAAAAAGTTGGCCTTACACCGGTATGGACCAAAGCGGAAATCAAGAAAATCGTTTTTGAAGTACTTGAAAAAAACGCCCCTATGGATGAGGCCAATATCCGCATCCTTGTGACGGGTGGATCCAGCCCTGATTTTTTCAGCCCGGCGGATAATCCCAGACTCATTGTTCTGGTAACTGACATCCCTGCCCTGCCTGCCCAGTGGTATACAAAAGGGGTAAAGGTGATCACCTTTGTCCAGCAGCGTTCGATCCCCGATGCCAAGGCCACCAATTACATCCCTGCTGTTCTGGCCTTGAAAAAAGCAAAGGCACAAGGCGCTGTGGAAGCTTTGTATATGACCCCGGACAAAATGGTTCTCGAAGGCACCACCAGTAACCTGTTTGCCCTGGTTGAAGGCACCTTGGTCACACCTGAAAAAGGGGTGCTCAAGGGCATTACCCGAAAAACCGTTCTGGCACTTGGGGAAAAGCTGTTTCCCGTATCTGAACAGGACCTTTTCCTGGACACCCTGCTGTCTGCCTCTGAACTGTTCATAACCGGAACCAACAAAGGTATCGTCCCTGTAATCCAGGTGGATGACCATGTTATCGGCACAGGCATGCCCGGACCCGGCACCAGGGCCTTAATGTCGGCAATGGCAAATAACCTTGGCAGATCATGTAATTAACCGTCCGTAAGTTGACGGCAATATAGAATGGATAATAAAATGACACAAATTTTTTCAGACGCGGGCAATGCTGCTCATGAAGTGATAGAAGAAACAGTAGATGATCCCGAACTTAATCTTCAACAGGCGAAGGATTTAGCAAAAAAGATTGCACTAAAAAAATGCAAAAATTGCATGATTCTGTCCTGGAAAAATGGGAAGACGGGCGAATTTTATCCAACCCGTGAATGCGGCACACAAAATATACCTGCTTGGATTTATTATGCCCAGGTAAGGGGTGCAAATCTGACCATCAATATTAATGATGGTGAATATATTTTCATGATCCTGACGATTGAGGATTTCTGACTATTGTGCTGCTCTTGCAGCGGCATTCTGAAAATAAAGTTTGCAGGAAAAGTACCAGAGATACTCAAGGGACCACTGAGCCTAAGGGGGGAGCGGCTATGCCCTCCCCCTGTTATCATGACTCTCTTTAATCTTCAAACTGAAGATTCATTTACTGCGCTCATGAAGGGCCATTGGGGAAAGACGTTGCACAGGAGCCCATACTGGTGCCCATAAAAGTGGATGCACTCATATTTTTCTTTACATCCTTGCTTTTGCATTCAGGACAAATGATCCCTTTTTCTTCACCTGAAAAAACGACTCTCTCAAACTCTTTCCCACATTGTTTACACGTATATTCAAAAATAGGCATGATAAACCTCCTTCATGGATGAAACCGTCATTCAAATTACTCTAAGGTGTTTATAGATGACAAGATCTGTTTTGTCTCAAGCAACGCCCGGGAAATATTACTGCGTTTGTGTCCAAGCTGGATGCGAACAGATGTTTTTTTAACAAACTTTGCATCCACTGTTTTTTTCAGAACAGATTCAATATCAGTCAAGGTCCTGTTCATATGATCGGGGGAAAAATCCAGAACCAGTACATCCGGGGTGACATCCAGACGCTTGACCCCGGCCTTGATGGCAAAAATCCTAAGCATAATCTTCAGCAGCATATTTTCAGCAGGTTTCGGCAGTTTTCCATACCGGTCCACCAGCTCTTTTTTCATGTCCGTAATGTCTGATACCTGGGTCAGCCTTGACAGTCTTCGGTAAATGGTCAAACGCTGCTCCACCGATTCGATGTAATCGTCTGGGAACCCCGAGGACATGGATGCGTTGATTTCGGGTTCCAGGGGCTCGGGAAGATGCTCGCCCTTCATATCTTTGACTGCGTTGTCCAAAAGTTTGAGAAACATATCATAACCCACGGCGGCAATATGACCGGACTGGGAGGCGCCTAGGGCGGTACCGGCCCCGCGAATCTGAAGGTCCTTCATGGCAATCTGGAAGCCGGACCCAAGATCCCGGTGTTCCATCAGTGCTGCCAGACGCTTTCTGGCATCCTTGGTGAGCCGGGACTCATCTGCAATAAACAGATATGCGTAGGCCTGGTCGTCTCCCCGGCCGATACGGCCGCGCAGCTGGTAGATCTGGGACAGGCCGAAACGCTCTGCCTTATCAATAATCATGGTGTTGGCACTGGGTATGTCCAGACCCGATTCAATGATGGTGGTGCAGACCAGCACGTTGATCTGCTGACGAATGAACTGTTCCATCACCTTCTCAAGTTCGGTTTCGGACAATCTGCCGTGGGCCACACCGATCTTTGCATCCGGAATCAGTTTTTGTATGTTTTCGGCCGTTTTGAATATGGTTTTTATGTTGTTGTGAACAAAAAAGACCTGACCCTTTCTATCCAACTCTTTGATAACAGCCTCGCGGACCAAGGTCTCTTCGTATTTGGTGATGTATGAAATTATGGGCTGGCGGTCTGCGGGCGGGGTGGTAATCAGGGAAATATCTCGCATACCGGTCAAGGACATGTGCAGGGTTCTTGGGATGGGCGTTGCAGACAAAGCCAGAACATCCACCGCAGCCCGTTTCTCTTTCAATTTTTCCTTATGCTTGACCCCGAATCGCTGCTCCTCGTCAATGATTAAAAGCCCCAGGGATTTAAAGACCACATCCTTTTGCAAAAGTCTGTGGGTGCCAATGACAATATCCACTGTGCCGCCGGCCGTTCTTTTTAAAATATCGGTCTGTTCCTTTCGTGTTCGGAAACGGGACAGACATTCGATGATGACCGGATAATTATTGAAACGGTCCCGGAACGTATTCAGGTGCTGTTCGGCCAGAATGGTGGTGGGAACCACCAACGCCACCTGTTTGCCGTCGTTCACCGCCTTGAATGCCGCCCGGATGGCCACTTCGGTTTTTCCGTAGCCCACATCCCCGCACACCAGCCGGTCCATAGGCGTATCCTTCTCCATATCCAGGTGGACATCGTCTATGGCACGCAGCTGATCCCTTGTCTCTTCATAGGGAAAACCGGCTTCAAAATCGCTGTAGTAATTATCCGGACGGCTGAATGAAAATCCTTTGGCCACCTTACGCCGGGCATACAGATCAAGCAGATCCGCCGCCATTTTTTCAACTTCGGCCTTTGCCTTTGCCTTGGAATTTGTCCAGGATTTGGATCCTATTTTATCAAGCACAGGGGTGTATCCGTCCACCCCGATATACTTTCCGATGACCTCCATTCTGTCCACGGGAACGTAGAGCTTATCATCATCCTGGTAAACCACCAGAATAAAATCCTGGGTGATGCCGGATACGGTAAGGCTGAAAAGGCCCTCGTACCGACCTACCCCGTGTTCTAAATGAACCACAAAATCACCGTTTTTAAGCTCTTCCGGGGCAATAAACTCCGCTTTTAAATCGCGTTTTCCCGACACTCTGCGCCGAATGCGTTTTCTGCCGAAAATCTCATCTTCGGTCACAATACTAAAATTTTCCAGATCCGGGACAAAGCCGCAACTCAAAGCGCCCACGGTAAAATAAATGCCGGGCTTCGTGTCAGAAAGACAGCTAAAATCCCTGCAAAATTGGGGCTCTATACCGTAAGGCGCAAGAAGTGCATTCAACCGTCTCGCCTGGGCATCCTGGCTGAGTACAAACAAAATATATTTAACATCCCGCTGCTGTTGCTCAATCCATTCGACCAGAGGGGTTAAAGGCGTGGCATCCTTTGTCCTGTTGCGCAAGGATTCGGACAGCGCCCGGTTATCTGAACATTTCAGGGAAAGAATGTCTGCCTTGCTTTTGTCCTGTTCAAGTATGAGCGCTTTAAAACAAAGGGTTTTGGATGCAAAGATTTTTTCTTCTACACTCTGCCAGTCCCGGCAAATCGATTCAGGTGGCAGGCTTAATCGTTTTTCATCAGCCAGGGCATTAAAATTAAGCCTTAAGCCGTCATGGAAATCCTTTGCCTTTTCGGGCAACACATCGGCATCATCCAGGATGAAAAAAGTATTTTCCGGCAGATAGTCGAACAAGGTGGCCAGGGAATCATATACAATGGGCAACATGGATTCGATGCCGTCAAACCGCCCTTTGTCCCGGATCTGGTTGACATAATCCCGGATTCTGTCCTGGGTAAGTCCGGCCTTGTTCCCGGCCCCGCGCAAGCGCGCCTGGACATGGGGCAGACTTTTTTTTGTGATCACTGCCTCCGTGGCAGGGATAATAATGGTTTCGACAAGTTCCTTTGTGCCGCGCTGGGTATAAGGAGAAAAATAGCGTATGGATTCAACAAGATCACCAAAAAATTCCAGGCGCACCGGCTGTTTCAGCCCCGGGGAAAATATATCGACAATACCGCCCCGGACCGCATATTCCCCGGGATCCTCAACAAGGGTGGCCCGGGTATACCCGCTTGCTTCAAGATTTTCCAGCAACCCGTTCCTGTCAATCTCCTCATTGGCCATGACCAGTTCAAAACTGTTTTTCATAACGTCCTGAGGCATCAGAAAAGATAAAAGCGGCTCAACATACGTCACCAGGAGAAACCTGTTTCGGAATGTCTCGCTGATACTGAACAGGGCTGCAAGTCTTGACGCGGATGTATCTTTATGAAAGGAGATGTTTTTGGCTCCCGGATAATGGCTGCCCGGAAAAAAAATGATTCGCTGCGGGTCGGTCGACATAAAAAATTGAAGATCTGAAATAAATGCCGCCGCTTTTTTTGCGTCCGGCAAAACAACGACCAACGGCTGGTTCAAGCGGGGAAACAGCTGGGCAATCATCCACGCTTTCGGAGCATAGCTATCATCCATGGCAAGCATGGTATGCTTGCTTTTTTTTAACGAATTTAAAATGGCATCAATCATTTAAAGTACCTGGGAATTTTTTAAAACAAAGTTGAGAATCTATCATCCAGATACCAAGTGTGCAAGTTCTAAACTTTTTTTCCCTCATTATTTTCTGGGATGAAATTCATGATGCATTTTAATCAGGTACTCCCGTGAAATATGGGTATAAATCTGCGTGGTTGAGATGTCTGAATGGCCAAGCATGGTCTGGACCGACCGCAGG
The DNA here is from genome assembly GCF_002348205.1 of Desulfobacter sp. UBA2225. NCBI lineage: Bacteria > Pseudomonadati > Thermodesulfobacteriota > Desulfobacteria > Desulfobacterales > Desulfobacteraceae > Desulfobacter > Desulfobacter sp. UBA2225. Next base: position 11,872 of record NZ_DDYV01000035.1, read on the forward strand.
TCCGCCCCGCCTTCTATCAGGTGGGTGGCAAAGGAGTGACGCAGGGTATGGGGAGAGATCGGCCGGACAATGCCGGCAACAAGCGCATATTTTTTTATAATTTTCCAGAATGCCTGGCGGGTCATGGGCTGCCCTGCCCTTGCAATAAACAGAAAGTCACTTGACAGTTGCTTTAATGCCATGGGACGTCCCTGGTCCAGCCAAAGCCTTGCAGCATCTTTAGCCTTTGAACCAATGGGTACAATTCTCTCTTTAGCGCCTTTGCCCATCACCCTGACAAGACCTGCGTCCAGATTTACGTCAACCACCTTCAAAAATACAAGTTCTGAGACCCGAAGCCCGGCCCCGTACATGATTTCCATCATGGCAAGATTTCGTTGTCCTTTGGGTGTTGTGGCCTCACAGGCGTTCAAAAGCGCCTCCACCTCATTGACGGAGATGACACCGGGCAGATGCCGGCCGGTTTTGGGAATATCAATATCTTTTAAGGGATTGGCAGTTATCAGTTTCTCTGCTGCCAGGTATTTATAAAACCCCCTGATGGAAACCAGGTACCTGGCCCGGGATTTGGCTGACAGGCCCTGGCGGGTCAAGTAAACCAACCATCCAAGAATGGCTGTGGTATCGGCATCTCTAATCTCCTCTATCCCGTTGTCAGACAGGTAATTGATATATGAAGCCAAATCTGTGCCATAGGCTGTGATACTGTTGGCGGAGAGCCCTTTTTCTATTGTCAGATAATCCATATATGCATCTGCCAGTTCATGCATTATTTCATCCTTTTATACTTCAGATTACAAAACCTTATCTATTCTCTATCATATTTTATTTTGGACCCGGTTTTTGGTATCCGAAAGCCCGGACTATCCCGTGGCTGCTACTGAAATATCTCGGAAAGGCATCGAACTCCGATGATGTTGGCGGTGGTGTCACAAGGGAACAACCCCCGGGAACTTATGGTGACTGTGTCCTTTGCATTCCATGCCCCGCCTTTGGCCACATTAAAAAACTTAGTCTTGCTGGTAGCAAACGGGGGCGGCTGGGTGTCGGCGGTCCATTCCATTACATTGCCCAGCATATCTGCCATGCCGAACACATTGGCAGCATGGTCATAGTTATCCACGGGGCTTGTGTCTGCAAGCCCTGAAGATTCAATGTTCAATGCATCCGGATCAAACTGATTGCCCCAGGGGTATTTTAAAGCCATGTCCGTGCGGGCGGCAGCCTCCCACTCGGCTTCTGTGGGCAGCCGCCTGCCGATCCAGGAGGCATAGGCAAAGGCATCATCCACACTGATTTGAACCACGGGATGGTTTCTTTTGCCGTAAAGGGTTGAGCCGGGGCCCAGGGGTTGGTGCCAGCAGGCCCCTTTAACAATGGAAGATCCGGCCTGTTTGCTCCAAATCACTTTTTCGCCCTGTTTTTTATACCGGGAGTGGTAAACGGTTCCAATCCCTTTTCTTTCAGCTGTGGTGACATACCCGGTCTGTTCAATAAAAATTTCAAATAAAGCATTGGTCACCGGATATTTGCCGATATACACCCTGGGCATGTCAAAAGGCTGTAATGCCAGGCTGGATTTCAATGTTTTTTCCGTGCCAATGGTATAGGTCCCTGCGGGGATAGTGATATACGCATTGAATTTTTTTTCACGCTCTCCCAAAAAATCGTCAAACTGTTCAGCACGCTCTCGGGCATTTCTATATTCTTCAAGGACTTTAATCTCTTCTTCATCAAGTTCGTCAAGCTCTTCTAAGTCCTCATCCTCATCTAAATCAACTTCTTCCAACTCCTGATCTTCGTCAAGCTCAATGTCTTCTATTTCTTCAAGGGATTCATCATCATCCAGCTCAACATCTTCTATTTGGGTATCCTCGTCAACCTCTTCCAACTCTTCAAGGTCTTCATCGTCGTCAAGTTCGATATCTTCGATCTTTTGGTCTTCATCTATATCCTCTACTTCTTCAAGTTCGTCGTCATCAAGCGCTTCTACTTGAACATCACCATCAATCTCTTCAATATCTCCATTAATAAGGTCTTCATCTACCTCTTCAAGCACCTCACCTTCATCGACTTCGACCGCCTTAATTGGTTGATCTTCATCTATCTCTTCGACCTCTTCAAGTTCGTCATCATCGAGTTCTTCTATTTCAACATCATCATCAATCTCTTCAATATCGCCATCAAGAAGCTCCTGGTCTAACTCTTCAAGTTCTTCATCTTCATCAATTTCAATCTCCTCAATGTCGGTATTCTCATCGATCTCCTCTATTTCCTCAAGTTCTTCACCATCAATCTCTTCAATTTCAGCATCTTCATCAATTTGCTCAATTTCAACGTCATTTTCGAGGAGGACATCACCATCACCGCCTGCCCCATCCTGGTCATCAAAGATTCCGGAACCAAGCCGCGCCAACACCTTTTTAATCTTTTGTATGATATCCGTTGTCTCATTGTCGGCATCAGGAGACTCAATTTTATTCAAAAACTCAGCCACGGTGTGAAGGAGATCGGCCGTTTTGGTAAGATCAAAACCATCTGTTTTTACAGCATCACTGAAAGACTGCAGAAGACTGTTTTTAGCATCCTCTGTCATATCAAAAACATTTGACTCGGTCAGCCTTATGTCTTCAGGGTTAAGACCGTTTTGGGACAATTTTTTCAAGTCGGCATTGATGGAGGATTTAAGACTGGAAAAATTTCTTCTTTTGAATTTTATCTTTGCATAATCATCCCCGACCTCCCAGATCTGACGGATAATACTATCCCCGTCGATAGACGAAAGCGCCTGGACACTATCTTCGGAAACATAATAGGCAAAGATGGCTCGAACAGCCTTATCCTTGACAGATCCCTGGCGGTAGTTAAGATTTTCTATGACCTCGGCAATGCCGGACAGGGTGATGGATACATTGGCCAAAGCTTAAAAGGCTCCTTTTTAAACGATCTTTAAAAACTTTAATTAGATAATGGATTAAAGGCATCCGAATCCGGAAGGATATATTTTTTGCATAACTACAGGTTTCCACGTGCTTTTAGCACAGATATTATGATATAAGATCTTATATATTTCAACTGTACAAAAATCTTGATCTTGAGGCAAAAATAAAAAAAACAAGTCCCCTGTTGAACGAAGATGAACGCCTTGATACTATAACATTTGGCGTTGATATTTTTTTTATGAGCGTGCTAAAGAGATAAAAAAAATGAGAAATGTATTAACTATTTCAGGGCTGAAGGGCGGCACAGGAAAGAGCGTAACTGCCCTTAATCTATCCGCATCTCTGGCACTTTATGGGAAAAAAGTACTGCTGGTTGATTGCGACCCCCAGGCACGTGCGTCCCAGTGGCGCAAACTTGATTCAAAAGAAAATGATCATGACCTTGCACAGGTGCTGGCCGCCAGAATAGGTGTTCCTGATGCCGTATCCGGAACCGATATTGACGGATTGGATATCCTGCCGGCGGGTTTCGGACTTTTTTCCATTTCCCGTAAACTTACCAGGCGTATAGACAATGAAAAGCTTCTTCGTCTGATTATTGATGAAATCAAGCACGACTACGACATAGTTATTCTTGATGCCCCGTCATCCTGCGGATATCTGAGTATCGCGGCTTTGACGGCCGCAGACTGGCTTGCCGCAGTGGTCATCCCGGATGAAGATTGGGTCAGTGATTTTCACTCACTGATCAGAATTGTCCGGTACATACGCCAATCCCACAATACGCCGTTAGGCATTGCAGGTATACTGTTCAACAGATGCAATAGTGAAAAACAGATGCAAAATCGAGCGGTTCCCGAAGTGTTTGAAAAAATTCGTCCCCTGATATATAAAACCATGATCCCTGACGATGAAATGCTTGACAAGAAACCGCCCTCTCTTGGACCTTTGTCTCTGTACGACATTAAAGCACAGGCTTCCCAGGCTTATCTTGGGATAGCCCGTGAGATTATCTGTGCATTCAATTTAAAATGAGGAGACCCCCATTGAAATTGACCAATCCAGAATCCATCCAGGAAAGTGAAAAAGAATTTATTGACACCATAAATGCCGAACTTGACTGGGATGTCATCGAGCAGCTGCTGCTTGACAAACATAATTTTGAGGTTCAGGATGACATCGAGTACAAGGATGGAAATCTTATCGTTTACAACAACGAAATCGCTTACAAATTTGATTTTGAAATCAAGGTTCCCCTTTCGGTAATTTTTAACCGTGGTGGAGAGTGCTTATCCATGTCAACCGCCAGGGAAGATGAGATGTTTGAAAACAACGAAGATATGGAAATTCAAAATTCGTCAACGGAACAAACGCATAGTGGCGAGGCGGAGAAAAAAAAAGAACGGGGGATGGCTATTGAAATCGCTGATTTAATCTCTGAAATTAATAATAAAGCGTAAGGGAGTGTGAATATGGCGGAGGGCAGCAGCACCAAGCGGGAGTCTGTCAGGAAACAGTTGGATGAAATTCTAGCCAAGGAGATCACCGCTTTTATTGATGTAGATTCCAATATGGCGCTGATGTCTTTCAATCTTGCCACTATATCCTGTATCGTCATCTGCGTGGATCGGGAACGTGAGATTAAAGAGTATGCAGACTCGCCGCCCGAACGTTTCAACCGCAAAACCTTTACGTCTGAACTGGTGGATATCGGACTTGACCAGGACGATTACCTTGACAATGCCATATCAACTGTCCTGGGATCCGGCTACATCACAACACTTCCCAATGGTGAACTGAAATCAGAAATGCCTGCGTTTATGATGGTCGGTTTTTTAGACTCCATGTTTCCAGGCATGCAGGGCCTTAATCTGATTGCTTTTATCCTTCAAATCAATGAAGAGGTCAATTCCGGCCGAAAAAGCCTTGACCTTGCAAAACAAAGTTTTGAAAAAACGCTTAAAACCCGTGGCGTTTCGGTGACAAAGGACTGTGCACAGGAACGGGCAACAGAAATGGTCAAAGGAATTCACAAGGCAGTCACTGTACAGTCGAAACAAATTTCAGCCCGGTTAAAGAGAGAAAAGCTCAACAAGTTGTCCCAACTCATGAAAACCAGGAAACAACGTACCGACGGGTACCATGAAAAGGTCAAAATTAAAAATCTTTTTGACAAAGAGCCGACTCATGAAGAGGTTGAGGCTGAAAAACAAAAAGCCAGGGAAGATAAAAAGGCAGCCTTAAAAGCCGCAGAACTGGCAAAAGAGTTAGCGGAAAAAGAGGAAAAAATAAAACAAGTCGAAGTTACAGCACAAAAGCTTGCAGAACAGCTTAAAGTTATTGAAGAAAAGCAAAAAGCTGCGGAAGAAGCCAGAGCCAGAGCCCTTGAAGCCCAGGAAAAAGCCGAAGCCCTTGTGGCAAGGGAACAGGAAATGGCTGAAAGAGAAGCCAGACTTATAACGCTTGAAGAAAAATTAAAACGCAGGGAGGAAGAGGCAAAAAAGGAAGCTGAAGTAAAAAAACTGGCAGCCGTACAATCAGAAAAGGCAAAAAACCAAGATGATATCGAATCCAGGATCGCCGCCTTTGAGCAAACCCTCTCCATGCCTTGTCCTTTATGCCGTAACGGCAGCGTTGAAGAAAAGACCACGGACAAAGGAAAGGTTTTTTACTCCTGCAACCAGAAGGATTGCCGGTTTGTATCCTGGGATAAACCCTATCATTTTGAATGTCCATTGTGCAAAAATCCTTATTTAACCGAAGTCATCACATCGTCAGACACCCCGGGACTTAAATGTCCCAGGGCTTCATGCACCTATTCCCAGAACAACCTGCTGCCCCCCGCTCAGCATATGGCCGCAAATGCAGCGCCCACAGAGCCTCCCCCAAAAAAGAAAAAGCTGGTCAGACGAGTCAAACGACGGCGATGAATATTCACTGACAAAAAATGAAGCCAATATTTTCTGCAATTTTAATAGGGTTAACCATCCTGGTGGCATTTCAGGTATATGCCCTGATCAGTCCGATTACTGATACACCAGGGGTACAAATATCATCAAGTAACCCAAAGAGTGACCAGACCCGGCCACAATCCAAATCTAATCGCTTCGAACCTGTGAAAGTAAATAACGTCATAGAAAAGGTTACCCAGCGAAATCTTTTCAAGGTAGAGGTAGACGGTGAAAAGAATAAAGCTTCTGAACCCATGAACCTTTATCTTGAAAAGACCAGCCTGGAACTGACGCTTTGGGGTACGGTAACAGGTCATAAAAAACAAGAAGGCTGGGCTGTAATACAGGATATTGAAACAAAACAGCAGGATCTATACCGGGTGAATGATAAAATCCAGGGTGCCACCATTAAATCGATATTACGCAACAAGGTTATTTTAACCGTAAACGGCAAGGATCAGATTCTTGAAGTGAATGCGGATCCGTCACCTCTTCTTGACCGAAAGGGCAGTCCTGCCGACAGACCCTCCAGACCCAGGCCCGCGCAGGATCACAGGCCGGCCCAGAAAGAAGTGGAGGATATGTTAAATGCGGTATCAAACTCAAATCCATTGTTCAAAACCCGACCCTATGTCAAAAACGGCGAAGCGTCAGGTGTTATGATTTACAGCATCAAGAAAGACTCCTTGGCCCAGCGCTTAGGTCTTCGAAACGGCGACATTATCCTGGCCGTGGACAACATCGAGATACAAGATCCTCAGGATCTTGAAGATTTTGATGAGAGCATTGACGACAGCTCAGATATTAACATTTCCATCCTCAGACGCGGAAAACCCAAAGAACTGGTTTTTAGCGGACAAAATAACGCGCATACCATCAATGATGTTGAACGATAATGCACCTTGTATCACTTGCAATATTCAATTGAGAATATTCATAATTCGATTGTTTTTCTGCATTTTTATTTTCAGTTCACTCCCTAAGGTGCTTTGGGCCCAGGACCCAACCAAAAACAACGACACAACAACCAATCCCGTAATTAAATTTTATCAAACGCACATATCCGGCATTGACGGAAACCGTTGCGCCATGTATCCGCACTGCTCCCAGTATTGTGCCCAGGTCATCCGGAAACACGGAATCGGCCTGGGCGTGATCATGGCCTGCGACCGTCTCCTCAGATGCGGTGGGGACGAGCTCCAACTGTCTGCCCATGTCAGGATCAATGGGCGCGAATTAACATTTGACCCGGTCAGTGCCAATGATTTCTGGTGGTTTTCACCTAAACCGTCCGCCATTGAAACCAGCCAACCTGGGAAAAAATTGTATCATTCAGGTTCCGGAGGGATGTCGAATTTGAATCCGGATCAGCAAAAATGAAGCATCTGCTGATATTCGTGGTCGTCCTTGCATTTTTTGGTATACTTGATCCACCATATGCCTATGCAATACCAAATAATCAACCCGGCCTTTTTATTACGGCAGATATGCAGTTTGACTATGCCCTGAATCTTTTTGAACAAAAAGATTTTAATGCAGCCCAGGTGGAGTTCAAACGGTTTACCCATTTTTTTCCCCAAGACCCCAGGCATGATCGTGCAGATTATACCATAGGCGTCGCCCTGTTTTACTCGGGGCAGTATTACGAGGCAGCCAAACGATTTGATACAATAATTCGGCAGTCCAAAGATAAAGACAGCCCATGGGTCCAGCAATCCTGCTTTATGCAGAGCCAAGCCTTTGAGGCCATGGGCAACACAGGGTATGCCCAGATTGTTCTGCAAAATTATTTAAAGCTGACCCGGGATACCGATACAAAAGACCGAATTTATCTGGAACTTGCCCGTATGCATATCCGGAACACCGTTACCCCGGAAAAAGACGAACTTGCCTATGCTCGTAAAAATTTGATGCTGATCAGTCCTGAAAAACAGCGAAAATACGACGTAGCAAAACAACTGGAAACCATTGGCAATGCCGTACATGCACCGACAAAAAGTCCTGTCCTTGCAGGGATTTTGGCCATTATCCCGGGAGGTGGCATGCTCTATTGTGAACGGTATAAAGACGCTTTTATCAGTTTTTGCTTTAACACAGGCTTAATATGGGCCGCATACACGGCCTTCGACCATGACAACCCCGCCCTTGGCGGTGTCATTACCTTTGTGGAGACCGGCTTTTATTCAGGCAATATTTATGGCTCCATAACCGCAGCCCACAAATACAACAAAGCAGCCCAGATAAAAATCTTGAACAAAACCTTTGACTTTGAACCGGGGTTGGACCCGGTAAATAAATCTTTTTTCCTGAGATTAACTCACGGATTCTGATTTACGCATTAAAAGCACAGAACATTCAAAAGACAGGCCATGGACCCAGGACTCTTGTGAAGTATCGTGATGCCATCCGTGCAGGGTATTGGGGATTGACATCAACCCCCTACCGGAGTAGTATCCCCAACGTTCTCAGGGCGGGGTGAAATTCCCCACCGGCGGTAACCTGGAAATTTGAGGTCAAATTCCAGGAAAGCCCGCGAGCGCTTTGCAGCTTTTTACGCAAAGGTCAGCAGATCTGGTGAAACTCCAGAGCCGACGGTTACAGTCCGGATGGAAGAGAATAAGCAAAAGACACCAGACCATTGTGCCTACAGCTTACTGACACTTTTTGTCGGCAAGTACCGGTATGGCAATGGATGATGTTATTTTGCCTTTTTATTCCCACGCCCTGATTCATGTATTAATTTATAACGATTACCAAGGAGTTGAATCATGAATCAGAATCCCTTAAAACAATTTGGAAATTCCCGGCAGCGGTTACAGGCCGGTCTTGAATCCCTTCGCCGGGGCTCAGGCGTATTGGTGGCTGACGATGAAAATCGGGAAAATGAAGTGGATCTCATTTTTGGGGCACACACCCTTAAAGTAGAGCAGATGGCTATGCTGATCAGGGAATGCAGCGGCATAGTCTGCCTGTGTCTTCCCCGGGCAAAGGTTGCGCACCTGAACCTTTTTCCAATGGTAAAAAACAACACAAGTCCTTACCAGACTGCATTCACAGTCTCTATTGAAGCGGCCAAAGGTGTCACCACAGGGGTTTCTGCCCGGGACCGGGTAGCAACCATACAGGCAGCCATTGCCGATGATGCAGTGCCGGAAGATCTTAATTGCCCCGGCCATATTTTTCCGTTACAGGCAAAACCTGGCGGAGTACTTGAACGCGCCGGCCATACCGAGGCCACAGTTGATCTTATGACCCTGGCTGGTTTACCCCCATACGGGGTTTTGTGTGAACTTACAAACCCCGACGGAACCATGGTCCGGCTCCCTAAAGCTGCACAATTTGCCATAGACAACGGTTTTACAATGCTCACAGTTGAAGATATTATAAATTACAGGCTTGAGGCACAACGCGCTAAAGCATCATAATCTTTCTCCGGCATCTGCATACTTTCGTGCCGGATGCCGGACAAACAATTGCTGGTTCGCGCGTCACACATCCTTTTTCGTCAATTCATTAAAAAGTTTTGACTTTATTCATAAACATGTGTTAAAAAATTTAATATTGTGCTGTTTTGCTCTTAAATAGGTAATGTTCGATAATCCGGCTGAAGTTCATTCATTTAATATTCAGGACCGTTACTCAAGTCTCTCAGTATTATTGAACTGTATTCTTACGTTAAGTTCTATTTCCCGACACATAGCAAAATACTTAGCAATTTCTATTGCGAATTTTTGCGGGATCTTAACCATACGGAGGAAACATCATTGAACGATTTTTTAAAAAATCTGAGAAATTCCGGTAAAAAGGAAATCTCGTCCGTTAGAAAAAACATGGACAGTAATTACTTTACACCTGGAGAACGGCGTACGCCAAAGGACAGGAGAGCCTCCGCCTTTAACCGGTCAAGTGCCATTCCGGAAAAAGAAGCAAGGAGAGAGGATATTGAGGACCTAATCCCGGTTATTGCCGAAAGCACCATCCAACTGGTCAAAGAAATGGGCCGTATAGCAGCGGTCAGTGAGATGATCATGGAATCACAGATACGCCAGCAAAATGCCATGGCTGATTTTTTTGAATCCTTGAAAACGCTTATGGAAAACATCCAAGGCCCGGATCAGATGCCAATAGCAACAACCAGCTATGCCTCGGGCACCCATTACACCAAGGATGACATCATCTCCACCATAAACAGGATGCGGGATCAGGGCGCCACATTTGCCACGATTGCTGAATACTTAAGAGATAAAGGTATTCCGACATTTTCCGGCAGGGGGCATTGGCATGCCCAGACCATCCACAGGCTTTGCAAACAAATTTAGCCGTTATTCAGTCCTTATTTAAATTGTGGGCTTTAAGCTTAGTTTAATATTCACAATCGTATAATTATTATATATAATATTCCCCGTCTTTACATTTTTTTGTAAAACCATAGTTGCCTTTAAATAAGAAATATAAAAGCCGTCTTCAAGCAGGCAATAAATATTGGGGGGGGGTGAGCATGAAAAAAGCCACTTACTGGGCGGATTCCTACATCGATAAACGCTGCAGCGCCCAGGAGGCCCTGAAACATATCCGGCCTGGTCAACGCGTATTTATAGGCTCATCCTGTGCTGAACCCCTGCACCTTGTCAAAGAGTTATCCGCTATTTCCGCAAGATTAACCGATCTTGAAATCGTGCGCCTGCTCAGCATTGAAAACGGCCCACTGACGCTTATCGCTAATGAGCCCCACTCCCAGCAGTTCAATATCAGATCCTTTTATTTAGGATCCTGCGGGCCAAACATTATCAAAAAAAATCAAAGATTTATTACGCCTGCGAACCTGTCCCAGATTCCGTACCTGTTCAAATCCGGGCTCATGCCGTTGAATACGGCGCTGATCCAGGCCTCTCCGCCCGATGACTTTGGATGGATGAGTCTTGGAATTTCCGTGGACATTAATCTTTCGGCCTGCGAAACTGCTGATATTGTCATATGCCAGATAAACCCCCAAATGCCCCGGGTCCTGGGCAGAAGTTTTATCCATGTTAATGATGTTGACTATATTGTGGAACATGAGGATCCGCTTTTAACCATCCAGCCGCGTCCTGAACATGAGTCGAACAATATTATTGCCAAACATATTTCACGTCTCATTGAAGACGGTTCAACCATCCAGACAAGTCTTAGTTTAACCACTGAGGCAGTTATGTTGGCATTATCAAATAAAAATGATATTGGAATTCATTCACAATACCTGTCAGATGCAATCATGCATCTTTTTTCCATCAGGGTAATCACGAATAAGAAGAAAGGGTTTAATAACGGCAAACTTGTGGCCAGCGCAGCCGTAGGCTCCAGACTGCTCTATGACTTCCTTGACGACAACCCTTCCATTGAATTTTACCCGTCGGATTATACCAACAACCCGGGCATCATCGGTCGCCATAATAAAATGGTTACCCTGAACACGGCCATGGCCATTGATTTAACCGGCCAGGTGGCTGCCGATGCGCTGCCGTTTAACAACTACACAGGGATAAATGGGCTGCTTGACTTCACCCGGGGAGCAGCTATGTCAGAGGGTGGAAAATCCATCCTTATGATGACCGCTACCATGGATAACGGGCAAGAAAGCCGCATCGTTCCCCGCTTAGCAGAACACGCTGTGGTGGTTCCAAGGGGAGATGTCCAGTTTGTGGCAACAGAATACGGGGTGGTGAATCTTTTTGGCAAAACACTTCAGGAACGGGTACTGGCGCTGGTATCCATTGCCCATCCGGATTTCAGGGATGAACTGTTTGCCGCAGGCAAGGAGATGGGCCTGATTGACAGTGACCGCAAATTTAAAGAGGCCATTAAGGGCGTCTACCCGCTTAAATATGAGGAAACCATTGTTATAAAAGATATCCCCATTACATTCAGAGCGGCAAAACCGACGGATGAACGGTTTATCCAGGAACACTATTACACCATGAATCGCGGGGATATTGTTTCCAGATTTTTTCATGAGAAAAAAAGTTTTGCCTATGACCAAATTGAAACCACCTATGAAATTGATTATATCAATGACCTGACCATTGTCGCGACCATAGGCGAACTGGGATTTGAAAAAATTATTGCCGTGGGCGAGTATTTTAGAAACACCACCATTAACATGGCCGAAGTTGCTTATTCCGTATCAAAAGAATACCAGGGCATGGGAATTGCCAACGTCTTACAGAAAAAACTCAATCAAGGCGCCATTGACAACGGTATTAAAGGATTGATCGCCTATACTTCTCCACATAACAAAGGCATGATCCGCCTTTTTCACAAACAGCCATATAAAATCACAACTGAAAAGAATGATGACATGCTTATTCTAACCTGCTTGTTCAATGAGCCTAAAGAAGATGGCAACGACGACGGCGGCAAAGCCCTGGGAGAGGCCATTCTGTCCATGGGGTAAGAAGGCCTAAACACTAACTTTTTCTCACAAGCAACGCCACGGATTCAATATGATAGGTATGGGGGAACATATCCACAGGTGTCACTTCTACTACGGCGTAACGTGAGGCGAGCATTTCAAGGTCCCTGGCAAGGGTTGCAGGATTGCAGGAGACATAGACGATTTTGCCGGGAGAATTGGCCAGCACATGTCCCACCACATCCTTGTGCATACCCACCCTGGGCGGATCAATGATGATCACATACGGCTTTTCGGGGACCTGTCCAAAAACATCCTTGATGTCCCCTTCCAGAAAGGTGCAGTTATTGATGCCGTTCAATCTTACATTTTCCCGTGCGTCAACCACAGCAGAGTGGACAATTTCAATACCGTATATTTTTTTTGCCTGACCGGAAAGCCAGATGGGAATGGTCCCGGTACCTGAATACAGATCCAGAACCGTTTGAGATCCGTCAAGATCCGCATATTCACTGACTTTTGTATACAATTTTTCACAGGCCCGGGTGTTTGTCTGGAAAAAAGAGTTTGCCGAAATTTTAAACTGATACTCACCAAGCTGTTCGATCAGATGATCTTCTCCATGAATAAGCATCTCTTCCTTACCCGTGGAGACCCCTGATCGGGAATCTGTAACATTATTGACAATGGAGCGTATCTGACTGAATTTTTCCGCAAGCAGCCTGCTTAAAGCTTCTATGATATCAGGCTTTTTTTCACTGGTCACAAGATTGACCATCCACTGGTCCCGGGCCACGGAATGCCTTAGCATGACAAAACGCCAAAAGCCCTCGTGGTTGCGCAGATGATATGCGTCAAGACCGGATTCGGCCACAAAGCCACGGATGGTTTCTAAAATTTCATTACCAAGAGCCGGCATAATATGACAGGTATGAATGTCAATCACTTTGTCAAAGGTGCCGGGCACATGCAATCCAATGCCAAAGCCCTTTTTAATGGTGTCATCAGACAGCTCGTCCGGCAGAAGCCAACGCATGGAAGAGCAGGAAAACTCCATTTTATTCCGGTATTCATAGATATAATCCGAGGGCACAACATCCATCACCCGCACATCTTTCAAGCGCCCGATGTGCGCCAGCGACTCGAGAACATGGCGCTTCTTGTATTCAAGCTGGCGTTCGTAAGGCAGTTGCTGCCATTTGCACCCCCCGCAAAACCGGTTATACTCGCATCTTGCTTCCTGGCGCAGGGGCGAAGGATTGACAATATTGATGAGCCGTCCTTCGGCCCAGGATTTCTTTTTTTTGAAAATCTTTACAAAAACCCGGTCTCCTGGAATACACCGGTCCACAAACACCGGAAATCCATCGGGTTTAGCCAGACCCTTTCCCCCGAAGGCAAGGTCAATAATGTCAAGTTCGTAGGTTTTGCTTTTTTTAACAGGCATTTTATACTATATCTTGTGATTACATTAATTGTTGAAAAAGGCGATAAATATACAAGGATATGAATATAAAGACAAGATGAAAATCGTAGAAATAAATTTTATAGTTGATGGATTCAACTTGAAAGGCACCCTTCACCTTCCCAAAAGGCCGATGCCCCCCCTTGTTGTCGGTTCCCATGGTCTTGAAGGCAGCAGAGCCTCTGCAAAACAGGTGCTTTTATCAAAGGTTCTGCCTGCAAATAAGATAGCCTTTTTGCGTTTTGACCACAGGGGATGCGGCGACAGCCAGGGCAATTTCCTTAAGGAGACCACTCTTGAAAACCGCACAAGGGATTTTTGTGCGGCAGTGGATCATGTTCTTAACATGGGGGTTACATCAAACCGGGTTGCCCTGTTTGGCTCCAGTATGGGTGGTGCCACCTGTATCAGCGCCTGGCAGGATCTTGAACGTGCAGGCGTCAGTATTCAGGGCGCTGTTTTGTGTGCGTCCCCCGTGAATACCCGGACCATAACAAGGATTCCCCTGGCAGGCAATAACAAGCGCCCTGCCCTTTGTTTGGATTTTTTCAAGGAAAACCTTTTGTATGACCTTTCAGACAAGGTAAAGGCCTTGCACCATGTCATGATTTTCCATGGCACTGCTGACGAGGTAGTCCCCGTGGAAAATGCAGAACGCATTTACGCCGCCATGCAGGCCCCCAAAGAGATGGTCCTTCATGACGGCGGAAATCATCAGATGACAACCCGGGCACACCAGCAGGATTTTGAAAAAAAAATGACTGCCTGGTATAAATCTGTATTTAAAAAATAGGCTTGATCATAACATCAGCCACAAAGTGTCCATCTGAAATGTTTTTTATGTAGTTAAAAAGAGCCTTCCACTACCGGCTTAATAATGATTTCTACGCGACGATTCATTGCGTCATTGGAAGAGATTGGCCGGGACTCCCCATAACCCACGGCCATGATTCTTTGGGCTGAAACGCCGTTGTCAATTAATTGGTTTGCGACAACTTGAGCTCTTCGTTCTGATAGTCTTTGGTTATACTCTTCCGAACCTTTGGTGTCAGTGTGCCCGGCTACTTCAATGCGGGAATGGGGATACTTGATTAAAATGTCCGCAATCCTTCTCAGTTCTGAATATGCCCCTGGTTTCAAATGAGTTGAGTCATAATCAAAATAAGCGTCTTCTTTAAAGGTTGCCCTCAAAATATCCTGCTCACGCTCTATACTTGCCGATTCGGAAGCTCCAACTGCATGTCGCAACTCTTGTTCCTGCAGGTCCATATATTTACCGACCTGATTACCTGTAAGCCCGCCGATGGCAGCACCGATACCAGCACCGATAAGTGTGGATTTCGTGTCTCTGCCAATGACCTGGCCTAGAATGGCGCCGACGGCTGCGCCGGTACCTGCCCCCACAGCCGTTCCTCTCTCCTGATTCGTCTGCATGGTTGCGCATGAAAAAAGAGCGGCCGATAAAACAATAACAACACCCGTGACAATCAATTTTTTCATAAAAACCCCCTTAAGGTGTGGAAAACCAAGCCTTCGGGCTTGGAAAAAAAACAGTGCTTCAGCACGTTGTGTTTGTAAAAAGGTATATAATATTTAGTCTTCAATAGTTTTTCACAAGTTCCCTGCGCAACATCTCAAGGGACATGGCGGCAAACAGTTGTTTGTTGCGCTCACGGTCTCCGCGATCCAGCAGAAACCTTTGGGAATGCGACCCCGACGGACCGGCCACCCCAATGCATACGGTTCCCACAGGCTTGGCTTCGGTCCCGCCGGAAGGGCCGGCAATGCCCGTGGTGGACACGGCCCAGTCTGATCCGCCGGCTGTTCTGACGCCAATCGCCATTTCAAGGGCAGTGGTTTCATCCACCGCCCCATTTTTTTCCAGGGTTTCCCGGGACACGTTAAGGATCGTTTCTTTGGCGGAGTTGGCATAGGTGGTGGCTGAAAACAAAAAATAGTCAGAGGCGCCGGGCACATCCGTGATCAGGTGAGCCACAAGTCCGCCGGTGCAGGATTCAGCCACACTGAGCGTCTGCCCGCACTTTTTCAAAAGCCGCCCCACCTCCTGGGCCAGGGTCAGCCCCTGGTCTGAAATGACTATAGATCCGAGCTGTTCCATCACCCATAGTTTGGCCTGCTTCATCTGCCTGGCGCCATCCATACCCTCTTCGGAATCGGACACCACCTCTTTAAGCAGGGACAACTTCACCTCAATCATGGGGAATCTGACCCTGAAACCCAAATGAATTTCTGGAAACTGCAGCGCAAAACCTGAAAGGATCTGTCCAACCCTGGATTCAGGCATGCCAAACAGCATCAGGCGGATGATTTGAATTTCACCGGCATGACCGGTCATTTCATACAATTTGGGTCTCACTTTCAAATCAAACATCC
Organism: Desulfobacter sp. UBA2225; assembly: GCF_002348205.1. Classification (NCBI taxonomy): domain Bacteria; kingdom Pseudomonadati; phylum Thermodesulfobacteriota; class Desulfobacteria; order Desulfobacterales; family Desulfobacteraceae; genus Desulfobacter; species Desulfobacter sp. UBA2225. The sequence goes on from NZ_DDYV01000035.1 coordinate 28,012, forward strand.
GCTCCATTTCCCGGGAGACACCGGGCATACAAAAAAAACGGCACTTGTTGATGGTCATGGAAATCCCAGGAGCCGTACCATGAAGATTTTCGAGAAACTTTGCGCCTTTGGGCAACATGGCCTGTTTTTCATTGGCGGGGGTAAGATCGAACCCGCGTTTATCAAAATACTTTTTCATGGACTCCAGGGCTGCGGCATCCAACTCAATTTTCACCCCTGCAGCTTCAGCCAAGGCCGCAGCCGTTAAATCATCGGGTGTCGGTCCGAGACCACCTGTCATCACACAGATATCTGCGGCAGATGCGATGCTTTGAATCTCCCGTACAAGGGCTGCCATATCATCGCGCACTGCACTTGTTTTTATAACGGTTATACCTGAACGTTTAAGCTGCCGGCATAAAAATGCGCTGTTGGTATCCACAATATCACCAAGCAGAACCTCGTTTCCGGTGGATAGAACATGGCCATTAATCATGACAAATTCCTTTAAAATTCTTCTATATGATTAAAAAACATGGCATGGTTTGATGAAAAAAAAGCCGGATTTTTTCTAAACCTGGATCCCACTCCCAGCTGCTTTTTAAACTCTTTATCAATAAACGATTTCACATTACGGCGGGTCCAGCCCAATGGGTGTTCAAAATTAAGATATAAAGAGAGATCTCCATGGTAAAATTCTTGGGTAACAAGCCCCTGGGCATCTTCGCTGAACTTAGGTAAATTAAACACGGACAGATTCAAATAGTCAATATCGGATTTATGGGTCTTGATATAATCCAGGGTGCGGTAAGCTGCAGCCTCATCTTCATAATGGGTGCCGAAAAGCAAGTAAACAAAAGTAAGAATGCCTGCAGCTTTAAGATTGGCAAGGGTGGCTGACACAAGCTCAAGATCCGTCCCCTTTCCCATATCCTCCAGTACCTTCTGATCACCGGATTCAAGCCCGAGTTTAAGCATTTCACATCCGCTTTGCTTAAGCGCCCGGCAAAATAGAGGATCTGCAAAATCCTTTTCAAACCGGACAAAGCCGTACCACTTAAACGCACACGTCCGTCTGGAAAGTGTACGCAGAAACGCAGGCGTTACGGCATTGTCTATAAAATGCACAACATCCGGATGGTGGTTTTGAGTCATTAGGTCAAGGTCTCCAAGCACCCGATCGGGCCGCTGGGTTGAATAGGGACGTGTTTCAGCCTTTTCAGGGCAGAACCGGCACTTGCGCCAGTAACACCCGATGGAACCCCGAAAAGGCAAAATTTTTGCCGGCGCAATGTAATCATGGTTATCGGCAAACCCGTAATCCGGCACATAATGTTTTTTCTCAATGCCGGGCTTACCAAGTAATGCGAGCAAAGGAGATTCGCCCTCCCCTTTAACCAGGTGATCAACCAGGCTTGAAAACGGGTTGTTAAAATCAGGACGACTCATCCAGGAAGAGATCAATCCTCCTCCCATGACAAGTATTTTACCCGGGAAGTTATCTCTGATCCACCCGGCCAGGGCAAAGCTGACCAGGGCCTGATTGAGATAGCAAAGGGAGATACCGATCCAGGGATGATCCCAGCCTTCTATCACGGGGCGAAGTTTTTCTTCAAAATATGGGAAAAAGGGGTTTTCCTGGTATAATGCGGCACTGTCAAGCAGGGCCTTTGAGTCCACCGAAGAGAGCTGATTATCTGAATAATCACTTAAGCTGATTCTAAATCTTGACCGGTCCACGGATACCGCCACCAGCCGGTTCAGGTCATAGACCCGCTGGTGGTATCGGTCAAAATTGGTGTAAAGATCAGAGCTGCGAAGATCATTTAAAACGGCTGCCCTGTTTTTCAAAGCCCTACGGGTCCAGGAATCGGTTGCCTTGTCTTTGCCAACAGAGTTGATCAGCCACAAAAAGCCGTCCACATTGGCATCAACACATTTGCAGTCAATACCATTTTCCTTTAATGCGGAAGACAAAAGAGCAATGCCGGCCGGGGGTTCACAAGGTTTTGCCACAGGGGGAAAAATCAAAAGCATTTAAATCAGTCCTGAACCAATATCATAAATCATGAAACTTAAGATGCATCGAAATTAAACCATTCAATATATAAATGCCGGTGTCCAATAGTGCCAGCTTTTTTTCATTTTTGTCCGGTCTTAATTTATAGATTTTAAATTTTGTTTCTACCAATAGAAACATTTTTATTGACACCGTTATTAAAACCATTTAATTTGGCCTTTAAAAAACGTATATAGAGTAAAGGCACCTATGAAAACTTTTGCAACCCACCAGAAACTAAATTTGTGGCGCTGGCATTCCTGGCCAATATGGCAATGGCTGTTGCACCGGTTATCAAAGATGCTTTAGATTCTTGTGACATATCGCTGCAGCAGCTTTCACTAAATTTCATGGCTGTTGCGGGCCCAAGGCTGACAACACCCATGTCAGCCTTTTTTTATTTTAAATATTTTGTGAGGATTTTTTAATGATATTAGACAGACTGCCGGATAAAGACCAATTCATCAAACTTGCTCAATCCGCCAATGTCATACCTGTGGCCACGAGGGTACTTGCAGACAGTGATACACCCGTATCCATTCTACAGAAATGCTATGAAAAAGACAAAGCGTGCTTCCTTTTAGAGAGTGTGGAAGGCGGTGAACGGTGGGGCCGTTACAGTTTTCTTGGTGTGTCTGCATTTGGACACATTAAAATTTTTCAAACCCATGTGCTTGTGACAACCCGCCACGATACCCAAAAAATCGCCCATAACAATGATCCTTTAAGCGTGATGAGGGACGTTATCAAAGGATTCACCCCTGCCGATATCCCTCATTTGCCGCGATTCTGGAGCGGTATCACCGGCTACTTTGCCTATGAGATGGTCTCTTTTTTTGAAAATATTGATGTTTCCCTGCCCGATGGCACCCCGTACGGCCATTTTATTATTCCCGAGCAGATGATCATCTTTGACAATATCAAACAGACCCTGACCTGCCTGAATATCTGTTACCTGTCCAAGACAGATGATCCGGCCACGGTCTATGATAATGCAAGGGATAACGTTGACACGCTTGTGAAGGATTTAGGAAAACCGCTTGTTCCCGGGACGGCTGCCCCTGTTGTCGATACACAGCTTGCACCGGAAACACCGGCCGAAGAGTATATGGAAGGGGTTAAAACCATCAAGGCGCATATTGTAGAGGGAGATATTTTCCAGGCGGTATATTCCCAGCCCTTTTCATGCAAAACAACGGTCGATCCCGTACTGATCTACAGGGCCCAGCGCTACATCAACCCGTCACCATACATGTTTTTCATGAACTTCACGGACCGGGTCATTGCAGGATCTTCCCCTGAAACCATGGTTCGCCTTGAAAACCGGGTGGCAACCCTTCGACCCATTGCAGGCACAAGGCCCAGGGGCAACAGTGAACAAAAAGACCGGGCCCTGGCCGATGATCTGCTCAATGATGAAAAGGAAAAGGCAGAACATGTCATGCTCATTGATCTGGGCCGAAATGATCTTGGCCGGGTGGCCCAGGCCGGCACGGTCCAGGTCACGGACACCATGGTCATTGAACGCTATTCCCATGTCATGCACCTGGTCTCTAATATCACCTGTGATTTAAAAGAGGATTGTGACGCCTTTGATCTTTTCAAGGCCACCTTTCCGGCAGGCACCTTGTCCGGTGCGCCCAAAATCAGGGCCATGGAGATCATAGCAAAGCTTGAAAAAAGACAAAGGGGTGTTTATGGCGGTGCTGCCGGGTATATCTCCTTTACCGGCAACATGGATTTTGCCATTACCATCCGCACCGCTGTCATGGAAAACGACACGTTGACCGTCCAGGCAGGGGCAGGCATTGTCTACGACTCAGACCCTGAATCCGAATTGAACGAATGTATCAACAAGGCCAAAAGTGTTGAGATGGCATTGAAACTTGCTCTGTCACAAAGCCCAAAAGGATAGTAAGATATGAAAACCGCAATAATAGACAACTATGATTCCTTTACCTTTAACCTGGTGCATTATGTGCTGCATACAGGGGCACAGGCAGAGGTTTTCAGAAATGATAAAATCAGTGTGGAAGCGCTTGCCGGCTTAGGGTTTGATGCAATTATTCTGTCACCGGGGCCGGGCAGGCCTGAGGATGCAGGCATCTGCCTTGAACTTGTTCAAAAACTGTCCGGGACAATCCCCATACTGGGGGTGTGTTTAGGCCATCAGGCCATTGCCCAGAGTTTTGGCGGCACCATTATCCATGCCAAGTCCATTATGCACGGCAAAACATCCGTGGTGGAAGCCGACGGCAAACACATCTTTTCAGGCATCAACAAGCCCTTTAATGTGATGCGTTACCACTCCCTGGCGGTTCAGGAATCGGACCTGCCCGACTGTCTGGAAGTGACGGCCAGAACCCTGGACGGTGAAATCATGGGGATAAGACACAAAGAGCATCCCACCCAGGGAGTTCAGTTCCATCCGGAATCTTTCATGACCACCGTGGGAAAACGGCTGATCAGAAACTTTATCAAAGGAGCATGATGTGGATTTTACAACGTACCTGAATACCATAGTACGCGGACAGGATCTCAGCCAAGACCAGATGGCGGACATGATGAACACCATTTTTTCAGGACAGGCCACCGAAGCCCAGATCGGGGCATTCATGGCAGCCCTTGCCACAAAGGGGGAGACATTTGAGGAACTGGCAGGTGCGGCCCGGGCCATGCGGACCAAGGCGGTTCGTCTTCAGACGCTTGCCAAAAAGGTCATTGACACCTGCGGCACAGGCGGTGACGCCTCGGGGTCATTTAATATCTCCACCACAACGGCCTTTGTCATTGCAGGCGCGGGCATAACCGTGGCAAAACACGGCAACCGGTCAGTCACCAGCAAATGCGGATCTGCGGATGTACTTGAAGAACTTGGAATTAATTTAAGTGTGGACCCTGAAATTGTGGAAGAGGCCATCAACGAAATCGGCATTGGTTTCATGTTTGCGCCCCTGTACCACGGATCCATGAAGTACGCCATGAAAGCCCGTACGGAGTGTAAGATCAGAAGCATTTTCAACATGCTCGGACCATTGACCAACCCGGCAGCCGCCTCATGTCAAATCCTTGGGGTATATGCACCGGAACTAACTGAAATGTTTGGAAAGGCATTAAATTTACTGGGTGTGGAAAAGGCCTTTGTGGTTCACGGCCATGACGGCATGGATGAAATGACCACCACAACACTGACCCGGGTAACGGAACTCAATGACGGCATGATTAAAACCTATGATGTGGATCCCTTGACCTATTTTGACGAATATGCCGACCCCAAAGATCTTTTGGGCGGCGATGCAAAACACAATGCCGCCATCACCCGGGCCATTCTGTCGGGGGGAAAGGGCCCGAAACAGAATATTGTCTTGCTCAATGCAGGCGTCGGCCTTGTAGCGGCAGATGCCGTCCCCACCATTAAAAAAGGGATTGAAATGGCATTAAAATCCATTGAAACAGGCGCGGCTATGGAAAAACTTGAATTGCTGGCAGATTATACCCGGGAAAACGCTTAAACGGAAAGGCAGATAAATGAAAGGATTTCTCAACGCTGTTGTTGATGTGAAAAAAGAAGAAATAAACCAGGCCAAAATCAAAGTGCCCTTAACCGCCATTCGCCATGATGCGGAACATACGCCTACCCCGGCTTCTTTTGCTGATGCCATGGCAGGTTCAACCCGTGAAGCGGTCGGTATCATTGCCGAGGTCAAAAAAGCATCCCCTTCCAAGGGAGATATCAGAATTGATCTTGACGTGGCCGCCTATGCCGCGGCCTACACCCAGGGCGGGGCAAGGGCCATATCGGTGCTTACGGAATCAAAGTACTTTAAAGGCACCTTGTCCGATCTTGAACTTGTGTGTCAGAACACAAATCTACCCGTACTTCGAAAGGATTTTATCTTTTCCGAATACCAGATTTATGAAGCCAAAAAGGCAGGGGCCTCTGCGGTTCTTTTGATCACAACCCTGCTTGATCCCGCCCAGCAGGCAGAACTGACCCTTCTTACCCGGGAGCTTGGTATGGAACCGCTGGTGGAGATTAATTCAGAATTTGAATTTGAACAGGCATACAAAGCCCAATCCCGGGTGGTGGGCATTAACAACAGAAACCTTGCGACCCTTGAGGTGGACACAACTGTGGCAAAACGTGTGGCAAAAATTTTTCCCGATGAAATTATCCCCGTGGAGGCCTCGGGCATTTCCGGTCGCCCCGGCATTGAAGCCGGCATTGAAAACCGTATTTTCAATTTCCTTGTGGGAGAGAGCATTGTCCGTTCAAAGGATCCGGCCCGGTTTATCAAAACCCTTCTTGGCATCAACGAAAAGGGTGATTAACGGCCATGGCTCAAATTCCCGCACCCATATGGGAGATACCCGTCCAAAGGCACCGTGTGCTTGTAAAAATATGCGGCCTGACCCTTGTTGATAATGCACTTGACTGCGTAAAAGCGGGCGCGGATATCATTGGGCTTGTTTTTTTTGAAAAAAGCCCCCGGCATGTCAGCAAAGCCAAAGCCCGGGAAATTGCCCGTGCCCTTCCCAAAGGCGTGCCGGCCTGCGGGGTGTTTGTCGATGAAACCTATGACACCATCATGCAGACCGTTTCTGCCTGCGGGCTTGAAATCGTACAGTTGCACGGCGCAGAAACCCCTGAACTTGCGGACCGCTTATCGGCTCAAAATCTTGTGGTGACCAAAGCTTTTTTTGCAGCAAGACCTCCTAAGCTTTGTGACACAGAAAAATATCCATCCGCTGATTTTTGTCTGGCCGAGTACGGCAAAGGGATACTTCCCGGGGGAAATGCAGAAACATGGGATTATGATCAGGCCCTTGACATGGCAAAAAAAGTGCGTTTGATGCTGGCCGGAGGGCTAACCTGTGAAAATGTGGCGGATGCAGTTTCAAGGATACGCCCCCATGCCGTGGATGTATCTTCGGGTGTGGAAAAAACAAAGGGCATTAAAGATATTGCAAAGGTCAAAGCCTTTATCAGGGCTGCAAAATCTGTTTCTATCTGACCAATAACTTACCCCCGATATGTATCTTATCCTCAGGTGTCAAATTATTCATTTTGCGTACGGCTTCCACATTGGTTTTATATTTCTGGGAAATCGACCACAGGGTTTCACCCTTTTGAACCGTATGAAACTGGTTGGTCTTCTTTGGTTTGTCAGCGTTTTTCTTTGCCACCTGAACCTTTTTCTCGGGCGCGGGTACAGACTTCTTCTCTTTAGGCTCGGATTTGACAATCTTTTTTGGAGGAGGCGTCGAGGCGACAACAGCCACTTTGCTTAATCGGCCTTCAAGTTTGTCCACGCGCTCAATCAGAATATCAAGCTTCAGGTTGACTGCCGTTTCAATTCGAGAGATCCGTTGATCAAGGCCTGACACGGCCCGGAATGCAGCTTGGTTTTCATTCTGAGCCGAAGAGGATGCTATTTTTGCCAAAGCGATCTCAAGGGCTGAGATACGATCTTCAAAACCCGGGGCGATATGATCTTCCCCTTTAGCTGAAACAGCTTCCGGTTCACTGCTATTTTGTGTCGATGATCCCCTGAAAAAAAAGAAAAAAACCAGAATTGTAACCACCAGGGCGGCGATAATAATCATGGTAAATTCATTTTTTTTCATCAATGAGGTGCCTTGGTCGATGGTGGACACCCCGGGTTCATTTTTTTCCCGGGTTGTCTCTTTGTCTGTGGTATAAATGTTGGATTCAGGGGTGGTTTTTTGTTTCATTTGTCGGCTCCTGGAAAAAAATATCTTAATGCCTCTTAATAGCACTTCAGTCTGTTATTTCAAGCCCAAACAATAATTTTAGGCTTATATAATTTCATCGTATAAGAATACATTTTATACATTTGGTCGGACCAAATCAGTATATAGCAAATTTTTCTGGTAGTTGCCTGTCAAGTAGACCTTATCAACCGGTCTGCCATACCGGATATAAAAATTGAAATCCTGGAGCCTGGCGTAAAATTTTAAAAAAACTGCCTTATCTGTTTCCAGATTGACCCGGCATTTATCAAACAATTGAAAGGCACTTGCGGCATGATGAACCATGAGATAAAAGCAGGCGGCTGACAAGTATTTGCAGTTTATCTGCCTGTATAATTCGGGATAAAATCTGGAAACATAGAGGCTGCCTGAAAAAACTTCATGGGAAACAATCAGCGTTTTTGAAATCTGCTTTCCTGTATCTCTGCTGCAAAGAAAATATTCAAGACAGGTGTCGTCCCTGGAAAAGGTGAGTAAAAACAGATTGTTGAACCTTGGAATCTGCTGATTTAAAAAATTATTTTCCCCGGCGTTTGCTGTTATCATTTTAAAGATCCGGTTATCCTTGCCTGGGAATCCGGCACAAATCTGAATCCCCTTTGAAACCAAATTGTTCATACCACTCACTTAACACCTTGAAATCCCTGTTCGAACATTTGTCATTGGGGCTGAAGACGGGATTGGCACTAAGTCGGACATTAAAACAGTCAGCTTTCCGGCACAACTCCACAAGCATCAGTGTTCCGTTACCGCTTTGGAGAACAAAAGCCTTTAGATGATGGATATGGACGGTCCTGTTTTGGGTACCAACCTCATTCAAGGCGACGGCACCAATGGATTTTCCATAAACATTTTGAAAAACAAACGAATGGATCTGTGAATGATTTTGTGCATATCCATACCCGGCAAGGCGACTTTTGTACTTTCCGTAAAAATAATTGATGTATTCCTGTTCCCGGGATACCGGTAATGTCTGAGCAGCTCTATCCGAATGGAGGTCAAAAGATCGACAATCACCCAATGAATCAACCCGTGATGATGCAGGTCCCAACTGGGTATTTACATTTAAAATATCTTCTCCTGAAAGCCACAACGGTAATGGATCAGTTGCTTTAAGACAGTTGAAGAGACCCCTCGTCATTTCAAAGGGAGCCGTCTCAAGTTTCAACTGACCGGCAATATCTGTAAAAAGCGATCTGGAGGATTCAAATACAAAATTTCTGGCAGAAGAAGATTCAATTTCATCATCAATTTTTCCCGAATTAAAAATTTTTCTGCAAAGCGATGAATCCATGCTGTTCCATGCACGGCAGATAAAAGGGCGAACCTTATAGATGCTGCACATCCCGTTTTCTAAAAAAATACAGGGCAGCTCATCCTTGATTGGGAAAAGAAGGCCAATGGATTTTCCCCGGGTCCGTTGGAGCCGCAGTTCGATTTTGTCCATGAGCAGCAGAATCTGTTTTCCGGTAAAACATTCATTGATAAAGGCCAGAATAAGCAAGGATTCAATGGGCAGCACATGTATCTGGGAATGACAGCAGTAACTGCAACCTGGCCCGCAATCGACAGCAGGGCTTTTATTCGAACTTTCAAGGGCGTCGACAATATCATGGGCGTATGCCATGACCTCTTTTAACACGGGAAGAACCGCGTTGTTTATAAAACCGTTGTAAATTTTTTCCCGGAACTGGCCTTCCAGAATATCTTTGAATGGATTTTGGCATGACTCGCCTATGATTGCTCTCATATAGCCTCTCCAATGTAAGACAGAGAGGATTCTGTGCCAAACCAAAAGGCTGTCTGAACTTACTTAATGATAATAATAAAAAGTGACGACACATTATATAAAATTAAACCCGGCGTCAATATACCATTTCCATCCGCATGGATATAACCTTGAATCCCGGGTTTTAAATATGTTAATGTCAACATTATTATCCGCGTGGCATAACTCAAAACCAGACAAGCAGCCAGGAACTTGTTATGAGGGTCAACTACCCCTCCTGAATCAGAGATTGAGAAGGGGCTTGTAAAAGCCCAAGTTGACTAGCCTCAGTCTCTTTATTAGGGACTACGTTCGGCAGGATGTAGATACCTTTGGATGTAATCGCCAGTCCGAAGCTCTATCGTGGCTCTGTAAAAGCTCTGTGAGGAAGGAGCGGTCAACCACGTTGTGAAGCCTGCTGAACATTGGCGAGGCGAACCTTACCCCTCTTTGGAGGGTGTGCATAACTGAAAGTTTTTTTATGAAAGTGTATGTCAAATCACAATCAGGTAAATGGCTGATGCCGACAAATCCGGCAAATGCCAGAATTTTGCTCAAGCAGGGCAAGGCAAAGGTGATTCAAAGAACACCCTTTGCAATTCACTTGCTTTATGAGACCACCGAGCATATTCAGCCGGTGACCGTTGGGATTGATGACGGAGGGATCAATATCGGGATTGCAGCGGTTTCAAACGGCAAGGTTTTATTTCAACAGGAAGTTGTTTTACGTTCGGACGTCAAGTCAAAACTGGATACCCGGAGGCAATACCGTAAATCCAGAAGAAACCGCAAAACAAGGTATCGAAAGTCAAGATTTCTGAACAGAAAGTCATCCATTCCCACATGCAAGGTGTGTGGCGGGAATGCCCCGGCATCTCAGGTGATCTGTCGATCCTGCCTGAACAGAGCGGATGGGGTTCATCAAAAATATGCGAAGATCAAAAAAAGTGTTTTCCGAATCCCACCATCAATCAAGGCAAAAAAAGATGCGATTATCCGGGTGGTCAAGCAGATCCCACTGCCCATTTGCCGAATTGTGCTGGAAGATCTCTATTTCGATTTCCAGGCAATGGAGAATCCGGACATTTCCGGTGAGCAGTATCAGCATGGAGATCTGCTTTATCACAAGAATTTCAAACAGGCGTGTCTGGTGCGTGACAAGTTCAGATGCCGTGTTTGCGGTGCGCAAACAAAACTGCAATGCCATCATATCTGTGCAGGAGCAAAGGGCGGGACAGACAAGCTCTCAAATCTGATGACGCTTTGTGATCTCTGCCATGATCGACATCATAAAGAAGGGCTCAAACTTCCGAAACAAAAGAGTTCCTTCTACATGTCGGCAGCACATGTCCAGCAGGGGAAGCACTATCTGCAAGCTAAGTTGTCACGAATCGCGCCATTACGGACGACATTCGGGTATATCACCAGTCATTTTCGGAACAATGCCGGGATAGAAAAATCTCATGTCAATGATGCTGTTATCATTGCAGATAAACAGGCAAGTCCTCTGGACCGGCAGATACAGACAAAACATGTGCAGTCACGGAAAAGAAGTTTGCATGAAGCAACTGCAAGAAAAGGAAGGAAAACCCCGAACCGAACCCAGAAACGGAATAACAAAAACGTATTTACCCTGAAAGATTTTAACCGGTGGGATACTGTGCAATACAAAGGGAGAGTCGGTTTTATCTCCGGATTCACAGGGTCATCCTCCTGCTATATTGTAGATATCAAAGGCAATTATATCAAGAATCCAATGAAGACATACAAACAGGTCGATTTGCGGGAGATATCACTGATATGCAAAAATCAAACAATTATAAGCCAATAGACCGATTCATCCCCCACCGAATCAAAGATTCGGAAGGGGACTTCTCGGCCAGAAAGTTAAAATCCTTGTTCGACATACTGTTTTTTCTTTTGATTTTCGCACTGATTCATGCGTCGGTGCTTTCGGATGCACGTGCCCAAAACTTTTTTATCAATAAGATCGGAATGAAATTTGTTCTGATTCCAGCCGGATCCTTTATAATGGGAAGCCCTGACTCGGAAAAGGGGCGGCAAAAGGACGAAAAACAACACAAGGTGATCATCAGCAAAAGCTTTTATATGTCAGAAACCGAAGTAACCCAGGGTCAATGGGACCGCCTTGTATTTCCGAATCCGTCATCCTTTAAGCTGGGCAATTACTATCCTGTGGATACGGTGTCATGGGATGATGCCATTGAATTTATTCGGTTTTTAAACAAGAGAGAAGGTACCCATACATACCGGTTACCCACAGAGGCGGAATGGGAATATGCCTGCC